>JASFOV010000256.1:0-6619 GCA_050116355.1 Anaerolineae bacterium | reverse complement strand
CAACTGCTGTCGGAGCGCGCCGGCATAGTCGATCTCAAACGCCCGGTCGTCGTACTTGAGAATGCCATAGGCCGGCGCCCGGCCCTCCTGCTCCTCGACCAAGAGACAGTACGCCGCCAACTGCAGAATGTGCGACGCGTACGGCTCGGCCGGGGCGGCTCCCGATTTGACCTCAACGGGGATGAGTTCGTCACCGCACGCCACCAAATAGTCCGGGCGCCCGGTCAGCCGGTGCCGGTTGGAGAACAGGGGGCGCTCGCACCGCTGCCAGGCGCCGGTATCCACGTAGGTAACGCGCCCTCGCGGCAGACCGGTCTGCCGCCGGGCCGCCCCGGCCCGCAGCAGCAACCAGAGGCCCAGCCCCCCTAAAAACAGGGCGAGGAGTAGCAGCCAGCCCATTGCTCAACCTACAACCGTCAGCAGCAGCCAGGCCGCGAGGATCAGGCCGGACGCCACCAGCAACCAGATGGCGGCGCGGCGCAAACGGTGATAACCGGCCACCGCCCGGCCGTGCGCGCGATGCCGGGCTTGGCCCTTGCGTAGCGCGGCCACATTGGCCGATCGATAGCCCTTGACCCGCCCCAGCCACCAGGCCCGGGCGCAGAAAGCGTACTGGCCTACCTCGCTGGCGCGCAGGATCGGATCGTCCGGATGGCCCACCAGTGCGCCTATTCCTCCATGCCGATGCGCTCCTCGAACTCGCGGAGCGCCTGGCGCATCATCTCCTGCCGGAAGGCGGTAGTCAGATCGCCCCGCGTGCGTTGCACCACCCCGCGCAGCATATCGGTCGTGCGCCGCAGGCCGCCGGTGATGGCGTCGGGAAAGTCGACCGTCGTCAACTGGCTGTACACCTCGTCCATGATGGCCAACATCTGCTCCGCCCGCTCCAGGCGGTTCTGGCGCATCAGGTCGAGGGAGTGCCGGCGCATCTCGCTGGCCGCCTCGGCCAACCCCTTGAGATAGGCCGGCGCCTCGACGGCCAAGTCGGTGGGCGTGGGCAGGGCGCCATCCCGGATGAATGCATGCACGACTTGGGCCTCAACGTACTCTTTGAGCGCGTCCTGCGTATACCCGGCGTGGTAGAGATCAGGATAGCCCTCCACCCCGGCCGTCAGCTCGACCGCCGCCTCCGACGCGGTGGCCAGCAGCGCCTCCGACGTTTCAAAGTCGCCGCGGTGTGCGGCGCGGATGGCGTTGGCGCAGTGGCGGATCAGCGCCCGGGAGCGCTGCAACGCTTCATCGCGCACCGCATTCTTGGCTTCGAACTCGTCCCGGATCTCCTCGACAATCGTCTCCAACTTGTCCATCATGGCTCCTCACACGCGTCTGGGATGCTGGTGGAAAAAGACTGCAGCGAGGCATCCTCAGACGCCGAGCTCGTTTCGTAGTACCGCTTGCATGAAAGCATGCTCGCCCTTCGATCCCTTTCCAACAGCATCGTATGCTCGTTTGTCATGGTTCAGTGCCCGGGGGCCCAGGCGACCGGCTGGGATCCTGCGACACCAGAACCTTATCCACCCGGTGCCCGTCCATGTCCATCACCTCAAACCGCAGCCCGCTCCACTCCACCGTTTCACCGGTCGACGGCACGTGCTCCAGCAAGGTCATCACCAGCCCACCCAGCGTCTCCATCCCGGCGATTTCCTGCTCCTCCAGCCCAAACAGATCCTGGAACTCGTCGAGCGGCAGCAGTCCATCCAACAGCCACGAGCCGTCCGCGCGCTGCACGCTCCCTGCCTCCTCCACCCCCCGAAACTCGGAGGCCTCGCCGACGATGGCCAACAACAGGTCGGCTGACGTCACCAACCCCTGCAGGCCACCGTACTCATCCAGGACCATCGCGATTTGGGTCTGTTGCTCCTCGAACAGCTTGAGCAGTTCCAGGGCGGATATCGTCTCCGGCACAAAGGGCACCGGGCGCAGCGCCGACTCGAGATCGATAGGCTCTTGGGACAGGCTTTGGCAGAGCAGATCCTTGGCCAGGACTACCCCCAGGACATGATCCAGGCTGTCCCGGGCCACCGGGAACCGGGAATGGCCGCTGCTCGCGATTCTCTCCTGGATCTCTTGTTGCGAATCGCCAGGTTCCATCCACACGATCTCGGTCCGCGGGGTGAGCAAGGCGCTGACCTTACGCTCCGCCAACCGGAATACGTGGTCCACCATTTCTTCTTCCAGCGGCTCGAACACCCCGACCCCTGCGCCCTCCTCGACCATGATCACGATCTCTTGCCTGGTGACCGGCGGCGATGAAGTCACTCGCACGCCCAAAATGCGCAGCACGCCATCAGCCGAGAGACTGAGAAAGTGCGCCACGGGCGAGACGATCCGGGCCAAGCGGCCCATAAGGGGAGCAATACCAGCGGCGAACTTCTCGGCATTATTCAAGGCAAGGCGTTTAGGTGCCAGTTCCCCCAGCACCAGCGACAGGTAGGTGACCCCGACCACGACCAGTCCGACGCTGATGGTCTCAGCATAGGGCGCCAGAAAAGGGATCTGTCTGAACAGCGGACTCATCTCGCCGGCGAGCGTTGCCCCGCCAAAGGCGCCGGCCAGCACCCCGACCAGCGTGATGCCGATTTGGACCGTGGACAAAAAGTCATCGGGGTCCTCGGCCAGGTCTAGGGCTGCCGCCGCCCCGGCATCGCCCTCATCGGCACGCTGCTGCAGGCGCGCCTTGCGCGAGGAGACGACGGCCATTTCGGCCAGGGCAAAAAACCCGTTAACCACCACCAAAGCGAGAATGGCGACAAGCTCGAAGGCGACTGACATAGATTTCCTTTCCGCTCCGCAGGCGAGTGCCGCGCTCCTGCTACCGCCGGCGCCGCCGGCCCTTCTGGCGACTGGAGCGGCCCTTGCGCCGTGAAGAGGTCGCTGGCTTCTCGTCGGCCGGTTGCGGCGGGGGTGCGTGGAGGCTCTGCTGGTAGTAGTCGTCCAGCAGCATCGTCAACAGCGCCAAGCCCTCTTCACTCTCGATCAGCTCGTGGATGAGGGGTTCGAAGCGCTGCATCCGCTCGATCTTGAGCCGGTCGCGGTCGCGCAACTGCGCCTCCAGCAACACAGTCACCCGCTCGGAAACGATAGCTTCGACGTCCTCATCACTGGGCAAGGACCATTCCTGCATCTCAATTCCATACCGCTTCGCAATGCGTTCCAGGGACATCTGTTCCATGACGTCGACCAGGGAGATGGCCACCCCACCACCCCCGGCTCGCCCCGTGCGGCCCGCGCGGTGGATGTAGAGCTCGGCATCGTCAGGCGGCTCGTAGATGATGACGTGTGACAGGTCTGGGAGATCGATACCCCGTGCGGCCACATCCGTCGCGACCAGGAACCGCAACTTCCCTTTTCGCACGCGGGCCATGATCTTCTCCCGCGCTTTTTGTGAGAGGTCAGAGCTCAGCTCATCCGCGTCATAGCCAAAGCGCTCCAGCACAGCTTTCACATAGCCAACCCGAGCCTTCGTGTTGCAAAAGATGAGCGCCGAATCTGGATTCTCAACCTCGATGATACGGACCAGGCTACGATCCTTGTCCATGCGGGGCACCACATAGTAGACGTGCTCGACGTCGGTAACGTGTACATGATCGCGGCTCAGGCTCAGAAACTCGGGTTCGTGCAGAAACTGGTTGGCCAAGCGCATCACCCGGCTGGGGAAGGTGGCCGAGAACATGCATGCCTGGACACGGCGCGATGGCAGGTGGCGTTGCACCGCTCTCATGTCCGGGTAGAAGCCCATCGACAACATCCGGTCGGCTTCGTCAAAGACGAGCATCTGCAAGTGCTTGAGCGATAGATTACGCTTGAGCAGATGGTCCAGGATGCGTCCCGGCGTGCCCACCACCAGGTGAGCCCCGCGGCGAAAGGCTTGGAGCTGCGGCCCATAGGATACGCCGCCATACACGACTGCCGTTCGCATCCCGCTGTCGCCGCTCAAGGTCTTGGCCTCCTCCGCCACTTGCCGGGCCAGCTCGCGCGTCGGAGCCAGCACCAATGCCTGGCAAACGGCTCGTTTGGGCTCGATGCGATCCAGAATAGGTAGCAGAAACGCCCCCGTCTTGCCACTGCCAGTGCGCGATTGAACCATCAGGTCCCGCCCGGCGAGCAAATAGGGAAGCGCCCGTGCCTGGACCGGCATCAACTTGGACCATCCGGCCCGGCCCGCAGCCTGGCGCAACGGTTCCGCCAGATCGGTCAGGCTCACTGGCGGCATCCCCTCTTCAGGCTCGACTACTTCGGAGTTCTGGTTGTTGTTGTGCTGCAAGACAGATGAATTGGATTCTTTCACGGATTCACTTTCCTTTCGTTGCTGGCCCGCGGGTGATTGCTACTGAGACTCGACCAGCGAACGCAACGTTGCCAAGTTTTCCTTGTCCTCGGCCAGATCGGGCCCTTTTTCGGTCTCTAGGGTCATGGGGATGCCCCGAAACCGGACATCATTCACCAGAAATCGGAAGGGCTCAAGCCCCAACAACCCCTGGCCGATATGTTCGTGACGATCGACGCGGCTGTTCAGTTCCTTTTTGGAGTCATTGAGGTGGATGGCGCGCAAACGATCTAGGCCCAAGACGTCATCAAACTGGTCCCAGGTCGCTTCGTACGCCTCACGGCTGCGGAGGTCATAGCCAGCGGCAAAGGCATGGGCTGTGTCAAAGCACACACCCAGCCGTTCCGGCTCGGACACAGCGTCGATGATGGCTCGCAATTGCTCAAATGTGTGGCCCAGACTGGTCCCCTGTCCAGCCGTAACCTCCAACCAGACTTGGACCTGGTGACCCGGCAAACGGGCGTGCACCGCATCCAAGGCGTCTGCGATGCGCTCGATGCCGGCCTCTGCGCCCGAGTCCATGTGGGAGCCGGGATGGATCACCAAGCCCGGCAGACCCAGCTGCTCGCAACGCTCCAGGTCGTCGGCCAGCGCATCCACCGACTTGGCCCAAAGGGCATCGTCGGGCGTGGCCAGGTTGATTAGGTACAAAGCATGGGCAAACACGGGCCATATGCCCGTCTCTTCCACAGCCTCTTTGAACGCCACGATATTCTTTTCCGCCAGCGGCTTGCCTGCCCAGCGATTGGGGCTTTTGACAAAGATCTGGACCGTGTCGCAACCAGCTTCTTCGCCGCGCGCCAACGATCTTTCTACCCCACCCGCGATCGACTGGTGAGCACCCAGCAGGAGCCTATTGTCTGTCATCGCTTCCCACCAGCTTATCCTTGACCAGAGTCGACAGCTTGCCGGTGGTTTTCCGGTCCTCGTAGACAGCCAGCACAAAGACCAACGACGACAGCCGGTTCAAGTAGCGCAGCACTTGCTGGTTCGTGAGCCAGCCTTCATCCGTCAAACGGACCGCTTGTCGCTCGGCGCGCCGGGTCACAGTCCGTGCCAGATGCAGGGCCGCACCGGGTTGGCTGTCGCCTGGGATCACAAACTCCTGGGGCATTTCGATCTCGGCCTCAAACTCTGCGATCCACACCTCCAACTGTCGGACATGTGCCGCCGTGATACTGTGCGCAAACGGGTTGTCGGCTTCGCCGGCTGCCGCCAATTCCGCCATCAGCGGATAAAGGTCGCGCTGGACCACCAGCAGGATCTGGCCGGTACGCGGCGAGCAACCGCTCGCCCGGACCAAGCCCAGGGTCGCCTGTGCTTCGTCTACCGTGCCATAAGCCTCTGGACGGAGATCGTATTTTGGCACCCGCCCCGGCCCCAACAGTCCGGTTCTGCCATCGTCGCCACGTCCCGTATAGAATTGAGATTCAGGCATCTATGCCTCCTGGTATCCTTTCCTCGGTTCGGTTTGTGCTCACCGTGTGAGCACCGTCCGGGCAGTCTGCCGGTCGCCCGTACCGACTGCAGGTCAGGGTCGGGGATACCACAATTCCAACTCCTGGCACATGTTTTCGGCGAGCACCGCAACTCGCTTGCCTGTCAGTTCCATAGGTGTACCTCCTTCAACTTCACATGATTATGGTTACTGCTGTTCTACTACATCCAGAATGCCCTTTGAACCCGCATACCTTGAACGGATCACAACTGAAACTAGGCATATCCGTTCCTCGCTAGTATGGGCAAGGTGAGGACTTATGTCTAAAAGAGCGGGATTTGAGCGCTCTCACGCTCGACGATGGGATCAAGACCCGTGACCGTCCGTAGCACGTACTCATCGATCTCCGTTTGGGCCAGTAGTTGGCGCACATGTCGGTATTTTATAAAGCGCCATCCAGCCGCTTCCACAAGCTGTTGCCAAAGCGGATTGTGCGCCAGCTTGTAGCTGACCAGCGCCGCCCGTCCGCCCGGAATGACCAAATACGGCCGCGCCCCGCCCAGTCCACCATCTGGTGCCAATGCCTCACCTACAGCCGCCATCCAACGCACGACAAATGCCGCCTCGACCTGTTGTCCCCGGTACCAGGCCACGTCAAAGGACCGCCAAGTCCCGGACCGGTAGCCAAGGCGCCGGCCCAACTCGAACACGTGCTCGATCATCGCCCGGCCCTCTGCTTGTCGCACGGCGGGTCGATCTTCCTCACGGATCTGCCAATAGCCGGGCGTCGGTTCATGGCCGTAGGAGGTCAGGCAATGCTGGACCAAGGCTGCCTCGGGCGCCTGTACCCCGGG
>JASFOV010000255.1:0-6665 GCA_050116355.1 Anaerolineae bacterium | reverse complement strand
ATCATCCCGCGGGTCCCGGCCAGGGCGCGCTAGCCCATCCAAGATATCGGCTAGTGTCGGCTCCCCTACCTCCAACAGTTCGGCCAAGCCAGACAGACCAACCTCCTGCCGTGCCTGCTGGACCCGGCCCCGCATATCGCGGGCCTTTAGGCGTGTGCCTGCAAGTTCCAGAAGCCGGCGCACCACAGCATAGGATTCGGGGTGAATGGGGCTGTTGTCCAGTGGATTCGACGACTCGGGGACGCGCAAAAAGCCCGCCGCTTGTTCGTACGACTTGGGCCCCAGCCCTTTGACCTTCTTGAGCTCCGACCGCTTCTGGAATGGTCCGTGCTCATCCCGGTAGGCAACCACGTTGGCTGCCACCCGGGAACTGAGCCCTGCAACGTAGCCCAGCAGCGCTGGCGAAGCGGTATTGACATCAACCCCCACATAGTTGACCGTCGATTCGACCACGGCGTCCAGCGCCTCCGACAGCATCTTCTGATCGACATCGTGCTGGTACATACCCACACCGATCGATTGGGGATCGATCTTGACCAGCTCGGCCAGCGGGTCCTGTAGGCGCCGGGCGATGCTCACCGCGCCGCGCATCGACACATCCATGCCAGGCAGCTCCTGTCGGGCCAGCTTGGAAGCTGAGTAGACCGAGGCCCCTGCCTCGCTGACCATGGCATATTCGATGGCGGGATGCTCGCTGATCAACTCGGCCACCAGTTGCTCGGTCTCGCGGCTGGCCGTGCCGTTGCCAACGGCGATGACGTCCACGTCCTCCCGCTCAACTGCACCCTCCAGGATACTCTTGGCCGCAGCCCACTGCTTCTGGGGCGGGTGCGGGTAGATGGTGACGGTATCCAATACCTTTCCCGTGGGATCCACCAGGGCGACCTTGCAGCCCGTTCGGTACCCCGGATCGATACCCATCACCACCCGTCCCCGGAGCGGCGGTTGGAGCAGCAGCTTTCGCAGGTTCGCCGAAAAGATCTGGATGGCGTGCTCGTCCGCCTGCCCGGTTTGCGTCGAGCGTAGGTCTCGCTCCAGACTTGGTGCCAGCAATCGCTTATAGCCGTCGGCAATGGCCGTCTCTACTTGGTCACGGACAGGGGTTCCCGGCCCGCGCAGGAAAACGACCTCCATGATATCGACGATTTCGTCCTCCGGCAAGTCGAGATGCACTTTGAGGGCGCCATCCGCCTCGCCCCGCTGGATAGCCAGCCACTGGTGGGGTTGGAGATCGTGCAATGGCAGGGCGACATCGTGATACAGGCGATATTTGCCATGGGGGTCAACCTCGGATTCCTCGCCCGCCAACTGGCACACGACATAGGCCCGCTTCAGGGATAAAGAGCGAGCTTCTCCCCGCACCGACGCGTCCTCAGTCACCCACTCGGCCAGGATGTCGCGAGCCCCAGCCAGCGCCGACTCCACATCGGGCACCTCCTCGGACACATAGCCGGCCGCCGCCTGCGCTACGTCCGTGTCTGCCCGCTGTTCCAGCAACAGCTCGGCCAGGGGCTCCAGTCCTTGCTCCCGCGCCACCGTGGCCCGAGTTCTTCGCTTGGGTTTGTAGGGCAGGTACAGATCCTCGACCACCTGCAAGGTGGCTGCCCCTTGGATGGCTGCGGCCAACTCGGGGGTGAGCTTGCCCTGCTCCTCAATACTGCTGAGGACCGCGGCCTTGCGCTCTGCCAAGCGTCGCAGGTAGTCCAACCGGCTTTCAATCTGGCGCAGTTGTTCTTCATCCAAGCCACCAGTCACTTCCTTGCGATAGCGAGCAACAAACGGGATCGTGTTGCCATCATCGAACAAGGCGACGGTCGCCGCTATCTGGGCCCGGGCCAGCTTGAGTTCTTCCGCAATGGCGTTGAGTATGTCCGTTGATGTCATAGTTCCTCTCTGCAGGAGCGCGTGCCGGATGATGCACCGGCACAGAAGGGTCGGCGGCCGTATTGTACTCCAGAAATCCAGCGGAGGCAAGCAAGATGCGGGCGGACGCTGGCTGGACACACGCCTCGCCCCCTGCTGGCTGGAGGTCCTGTGCGACAGCACCACGACGTGCATGCAACTGACTCGCCGCACAGGCCATTCTGTGCTATAATCACCCGCACAGACAGACTGGTTGTGGCCAGGAGGAAAGGAGAGAGCCTCATGGAAGTGGACCGCATTGAGCTGTTTCATGTCGCCATCCCGCTGCCCAAGCCATTCCATCCCGCCTGGATCCCCGGCTATCCACAAACCGTGAATCGCTTCACGCTGCTGCGCTTGACAACCGATGATGGGGTTCAGGGTTTGGCGGCCGGCGTGGCCTTCGAAAAGGAACGAGAAGGGCTCGGGGGGCTGCTGGGCCCCTACCTGATCGGCTTGGACCCAACCGACATAGCCACCGTCCGGCAGCGGATCCGCGAAGCCAGCTATCTGGGTTGGCGCAACTACTGGCTGGAAGCCGCCTTCTGGGATATCAAAGGCCAGATCGAAGGCAAACCGGTCTGGGCCCTATTAGGCGGCAAAGATGCCGGGCGGGCCCCTGTCTACGCCTCAACGGGTGAGGTCCACCCACCCCAGCAACGGGCAAATGAGGTCCTCGCGCTGCGGGAGATGGGCTTCCACACGGTGAAGCTGCGCGTGCACAGTTTTGACCCGGCCGAGGATGTAGCCCAGATTGAGACCGTCCGGCGCGCGGTGGGTGACACGATGGAGATTGGCGTCGATGCCAACCAGGGCTGGCGGGTAGCCCTCATTGACGATGCGCCCCTCTGGACCTTGGAGCGGGCTACCAAATTCGCCCATGCCTGCGCTGGTCTGGACGTGAGCTGGATCGAGGAACCACTGGACATGCACGCCTACGATGAACAGGCAGAACTACGCCGGCGCTCCTCGGTCCCCATTGCGGGCGGCGAGCTCAATGGCGGCTGGCACCAGTTCAAAGTGATGCTTGAAAAAGGAAGCTACGACATCTACCAGCCCGATGCAACCATGGGCGGCGGGATCAGTGACGCCGTGCGCGTGATGAAGACCTGTCAAGCGCAGGGTCTGGGCTATACCCCCCATACCTGGACCAACGGATTGGGGTTCCTGATCAATCTTCACGTATTTGCTGCTGGACCGCGCGACCATCCCATCGAGTATCCCCTAGAGCCCCCTAGCTGGATCCCGGAAGCACGGGACGGCCTGCTGGTCAAACCGGTCCAGGTCGCGTCCGATGGCACCGTCGCCGTGCCCGACACCCCAGGGCTCGGCATCGAGCTGGATGAGGACAAAGTCGCTCGCTACGCCGAAAAGTACTTTGAGATCACTTCGCGAGGACTCGCCATCAAGACCATCCGCGACAAGGGCCTGTTCACCGCACTGAGACTCTCCCGCAAGAAGAAGCGATGATCGGAAGGGAACGTCGATGAAAGCAGTCGTCATCGGCTCGGGAATGGCAGGCTTGACCTCAGCCGCCTACCTGGTCCGGGCTGGCTACCAGGCCACGGTCTACGAGCAGTACGAAGAACTTGGCGGCGTGACAACCACTCTACAACAGGGCGGGTTTGGTTGGGATTTGGGCCCATTTACACCGGAGGACTTTCGGGCGCGCACCCAGCAAGAGCACCACAGCTTGGGTGGCGCAGCGCCGGTCATGGGCCAAGAAGCGCCTCCTCATCACACACCGGTAGAGGGACTGTGGTTCATCGGATCGCAGAGTGCGAGCGGGGCAGGTGTCGCGCCCGTCATTGCCGGGACACGCAAGGTGGTGGTGCAGCAGATCCTGAACCGCGGGTGAGCCTGATTCCAGGCACCTCCAACACCGGTCGAAGAAAGGACAGGCACAAGAACTCCAAGAGGTAGCGCAAATGGCGGACAACCAGACACTGAAGACAAAAACGAAGATGCTATATGGTGTGGGAGACGTGGGCAATGCCATGGTCAACAGCGCCATTCAATTCTTCCTACTCATCTTTTACACCGATGGGGCGTTGATCGCCCCGGCTCTGGCCAGCAGCGCGCTCCTGATCGGCAAAATCTGGGATGCCGTCAACGATCCCCTTTTCGGCTGGCTCTCAGACCGTACCTCCTCTCGTTTTGGCAAGCGGCGCGCTTACATGATCTTTGGGGCGTTGCCCTTGGCTGTCTCGATCGTATTGCTGTGGTGGGTGCCAAGCAGCCTCTCGAATGCCGCGGTATTTGCCTGGATCGCCTTCACCTTCATCTTCTATGACTCAATGAACACCTTGACCAGCGTGCCCTACTATGCCCTGACCGCCGAACTGACCGAGGACTATGACGAAAGATCCAGCCTGACAGCGTTCCGCATGGTGTTAGGAGTGCCTGCCTACCTGGTGGGTGCGGCCCTGACCCCCTTTTTCGTCGGTCTGTTCGCCAGCAAGCAGGCAGGTTATAGCACGATCGGCATCATCTATGCGGTTGTGGCCGCCCTCGTTCTATGGGTCTCCGCCGCCGGGCTGAAGGAGCGAGAGGATATCAGCCAGAGCAGAAGCGAAAGCACGCCCCTGGCCTCGTTCCTCGCCACGTTTCGGAATCGTCCTTTTGTCCAGCTGATCGCTGCCTATCTGGTTGCCAACATCGCCTTTGCCCTGATCCAGACCCTACTGGCCTACTTTCTTACCTACCAGCTGGGTATGGAGGGCCAGGTACCGATCGTCATGGGCCTGCTGCTGCTCACCGTCGGCTTGTTTCTATTCCCGTGGAAGATGCTTTCCGAGCGCTGGAACAAGGGACCAGCCTATGCCCTGGGCCTGGCGATCGCTGGTGCAGCGGTGGCCAGTACGTTCCTGCTGCCACCTGGCCCAACGCCAGCCATCTACCTTATCGCTTTCGTGGCGGGCATCGGCTTTTCGGCGCAGTGGGTGTTCCCCTGGGCCATGTTACCCGACGTCGTCGAATACGACCGACTCGAAAGCGGCGAGCACCGCGGCGGGATGTACTACGGAGTTTGGGGATTCACCTTCAAGCTCACCAGCGCGCTGGGCATCGCTCTGTCCGGTTGGGTGCTCCAACTGGCCGGCTATGTGCCCAACGTACCACAGAGCACCGAGACTTTGCGGGTGATCCGGTTGTTTTTCGGTCCCATCCCTTTGGTCATCACCCTGGTCGCGCTGCCACTCCTGATCCGCTATCCCATCACGCGCCAGATCCACGCCCAGATGCGGCAACAGTTGGAGACCATGGCCTCAAGCGTTGGGAATTCCACCTAGTGCCTCTATCGCGTGGAGGTTGCCCGAGCATTAGCGCCAGTTCGCATTGGTGACAGACTTTTCCATCGGAGACTTATCAATGCAACTCACCGGAGGTCAGATCGTTGTCGAAACCCTGGTCAATGAGGGTGTGCCGTTTGTCGTTGGCATTCCCGGTCACGGCACACTGGGCCTGTCCGATGCCCTGATCGGACAGGACAGACTGCGCGTGCTGCAGGTACGCCACGAACAAGCCGCCGTCCACTTGGCCGATGGCTATTATCGCCTGGCAGGAGTCCCGCTGACCGTGTTCACTTCGATTGGTCCTGGCGCCATGAACACCGTTATCGGTGTGGCCTCTTGCTACGTGGACAGCATTCCCGTCCTCGTGCTCACCGGCAATAGCCACACCCACATGGCAGGACGGGGTGTGCTGCAGGAGATCGAGCGCAAACACGATGCCAACAGCCTGGCCGTTTTCGAACCCATTGCCAAGCGCATCTGGCGGCCCACCAGTGCAGACCGCCTGCCGCGCATCCTGCAACGTGCTTTCGCCGAGATGCTTGCCGGCCGGCGGGGTCCGGTCGTCGTCGATCTACCCATGGATGTACAGTGTGACAGCACCGAGGTGGGAGATGGATTGCCCCTGCCGGACGCATATCGCCCGCTGGGTCGGGTGCTGCCCGACCCAGAGCGCATCGCTGCCGCCGCCGAGCTGTTGGACCAAGCCCAACGCCCGGTTCTCGTTGCCGGTGGGGGTGTCATTGAAGCCGCAGCCACCCAGGAGCTTGGGCAGCTCGCCGAGTTTCTGGGCGCACCAGTGGTCACGACCATGATGGGCAAGGGCGCTTTGCCGGAGGATCACCCCTTGTCCGGGCTCCATGGCGGCTCCAAAGGTACAACCTGCGGCAATACGCTGGCCGCCAAGGCGGACGTCCTGCTGGCCGTAGGGATGCGCTTCGCCGACGAAAGCACCTCCTCCTACCGGCACGGGATCACCTACGCCATTCCGCCTACCCAACTGATTCACCTCGACCTAGACCCCACCGAGATCGGCAAGAACTATCCCGTCGCGGTGGGAATCGTCGCCGACGCCAAGGCGGGGCTGGCTGCGCTCGTAGACTGGCTCCAGGCCAACAGGACCGCGCGCGACTATGCCACCAGCCCCTACTTTGCCGAGATCAAACAGTTGCGGCACACTTGGCTGGCCCAGGTACAACAGTGGGCGGCCTCGGCGCATGTGCCGGTTACCATTTCGCGCCTCATCGCCGAGGTACGTACCTTTCTGGAGCGTGATGCCGTCGTCGTGACCTCCTCGGGCAATGTGCAGGCCCAATGGTTCCAAGAGGCCGCAGTCTACGAGCCCCATACCAACCTGACCACGGGCGGCTTCAGCACCATGGGCTGGACCGTGCCCGCCACGTTGGGCGCCAAATTGGCCGCACCTGATCGCCAGGTATTGGGCTTGGTCGGTGATGGCGACTTTTTGATGAC
>JASFOV010000254.1:0-6708 GCA_050116355.1 Anaerolineae bacterium | reverse complement strand
CGACGTGGACGCCGCCTACGATGCCAATGGCACGAACCAACTGTACGCCATCGGCGACAATAACCTGCCGTACACGCGCCGCCGGTTGACAGCCGATCCGTACTCGGCCTGGGGCAACTGGCAGGCGCTGACCTCCTCCAGCGCGGTGAGCTACCAGCGCATCTCGGCCATCCGCCGCGCCGACGGCAGCCAACAGGTCTTTTTGGTCAGCACGGCCGGCGACGTCTACACCCTGTGGCAGACCGCGCCCTCACCCAGCTCAGGCTGGACAGCCATCACGCTGTTTGAGACCAGCGGCCTACCGGCGGTCACCGATCTAGACGCGGCCTGGACAGAGCAGGAGCAGGTCGAGGTCTTTGCCGTGGCGACCAATGGCGAGCTGTGGACACGGACGATGATCAGCAAGTCTCCAGCCGATGGCTGGGGGCCGTGGAGCCTGTGGCCGATGCAGCTTTATGCCCCGCAGGCCGCCACTCCACCGGTCATTGACGACCTAGTCAGCATCACGGCCAGCCTGTGGCAGGAAGCGACCGGCGCCGCGATCATCCCGGTGGTGCTGGCCACAGATCAGCAAGGCAACATCTACTACACCACTCACTCGCTGGACGCAGGCTGGAGAGACTGGCGCTCCTTCTACCACTAGGCTGAGGGTTCAGAACCTCCCAGGATGTAGGACCGGCGTGCCGTCGGATACGCGGCATGCCGGTTTTTGTCGTCTGTCCGCCAGAATCAGCCCCCGGTTGGGTAATGTATCAATTTCGGTGGGAATCGAGAATCCGGCTGTTCCGTCATCGAGGGGAGTCTAGCAAGGCCATCGCTGGTCCCTCACGCATGGTCAGGGGAGACTGCCGCGCCCCTTTGGGGCTCGCAGTGACACGTGGGTCCCTTCGAACGACCGTACCAAGCGCGCAACGCACCAAATTCGGGGGGCTCCGGCGCGTAGCGGTTAGGGCCCCGGTCGCGGGGCGCGCGGGCCGCGACCGGCCCCCGCAGAGCATGATTCACGAACTGTGAGCGGATTCCCACCGAAAGGTACACACAAGCCACAGAGTGCGCTCTTTGACGGCCTGCGCCGTCTGTGGTATACTATATCCAGGTCAAGTCGGAGTACCGACTGGAATGAGATCCCGTGCTTGAGCGCGAAATCCCCATACCCCTCCTGGTCGGGGTCCCGTACAGAATTGTGGTTCAGTGGATAAGCACATGTCGAGACGGTTCTACGCAACGAAGCTACAGCAACCCGCCTTCGGGTCCCAGCCTGATACAGGCATGAGGTAGACTCTCCATGCCTGTCTTGCACTTGCCTGTATGTCCCATTTGCGGGGCCCACAACAGCCTGGTCCGCCAGGTCCCTGATCCCTCGCTCCGCGCCCGCACGACATACACCTGTTGGGAGTGCGGATCTGTCCTGGGCTGGCTGGGCGACGAACTGTGGGTGCAGAGCGATCGTTGGGCGTACCAACGGGTGACCCGGGAGGACAAGCAGTACCTCTTGCATCGCCCCTTGTCGGTGGACGAGCTACACCAGCTGGCCGATAGCATCCCGCCAACCGGCCCCATGGCGACAGACTCGGACACCCGGCCGGATGTCATCGAAGTAGATGTCGGGGTGCCGCCCGATGCAGACGGTGGCTGGGCGCCCTCCACCCCAGCCCGGGAGGCACATCCAGATGAGGCGGCTGATCCACCCCGGCGGACGCGCTCGGACCGGGACTCATTTGGGATCGGAAGGCGAGAAGCGGACGCTCTGGTGCCCCTGGCCCAGGTATTGCCCGACGGCCTGACCTTGGCCTTGATCCAATACGATGGTTCACAGGCGGTGCCTGTCGCTGTATTTGAAGAGGGACAGCTGCGGTCGGTCCCGTTCAAGCCGCGCCGTGGCCGTGGCTCGCCCTTGCTCTTGATCAGCGTCACGCTGACGTTGCTGTGCCTGCTCTGCTCGGCGGGGACCGTGGTCCTCTCCTCTTTGCTCGGTGGCGGCGGCTTGTCCGCCATGCTGCCCTTGACGATGGTCGCACCGCTCGCCTCCCCCACCGAAACCGCCACCCCGGTCCCGACCCTCACCCCCTTGCCGACGGTTACGCCGACTGCCGAACCAACGTCGACTCCAACCCCCGTGCCCACCGATACACCGCTGCCCAGCCCTACGCCCCTGCCTCCGCCCACCGAGGTGGTGCCCGTCCCGCTACATGGAGTCAGCGAATACACCGGCAGCGACGGAAGCCAGGTCATCGTCGGGGAGATCCTGAACCACACCGGCAGCCACTTGCGCTTTGTGGAGGTCATGGCCAGCTTCCACGACGCGGAGGGGCGCCTGCTGGGGACTGGCTCGGCCTTTGTCGATCTGACTACCGTGGAGATAGACGGCCGGGCGCCGTTCAAGCTGGTGATCCAAGACCCTCCACCATCGTCTTACAACTACAGTCTCCACGTCGACTATATCCCGACGGTGCATGGCCCCCTGTATCTGACCGTCGCCAACCACAGCGCCAGAAAGACCGAATCGGGCGCCTTCCAGGTGACGGGCCAAGTGCGGAACCCTCGAGACTTCCCCATCAAGTTCGCCGAGGTCGTGGCCACCTTCTACAACGGGGAGGATCGAGTCATCCGCGTGGAAACCACGCGGTGCGAACAAGAAGTTGTTGAGGCGGGGCAGACGTGCCAGTTTGTTCTTACCCTCGAAGATCCACCCGCCGATCTGAGCCACTACAAACTCCAGTCCCAAGCCATCCGGCAGTAGGCTGGCTCTGCTTGCCGGCTTGCAGAACTCTAACCGGTCATGGCCGGTTCCTTGTTCTCTCCTAGTACTACAACCGCACTTCACCTTCTAGGACACTCTTGGGGCCTGGAGAGTGCGCGCCACTGCCTGTATCTGGCGGGAGTATCCTGTCAAAACGGATAGATGTAGGCTCGCTGCATTCTTCAGCGTGACAAACGCGGTTGTAGTGCTAGCCCGCATCAAGTAATATGCGGGAATAGGGTTGTTGCGGAGTAGCTTGACGGATTCTTGACCATGGGTTCCAGGATCTCGATTCCGTCTTTGCGAGCCGTCTAAGCCGGCGTGGCAAGCCCCCAAATGGCACGGGGGGAGTGCCGCAGTCGCTCCGCTCCTTCGCAATGCGCCGTCCCGGCATTGGGGACAGACTTTGCAGCAGCCCTGCATGCGGGAACAGGCCATATTGCGATCCACACCAGCTTGTGGTACCATAAGCTGTCTCGCTGGCCTATTGGGCCACAGCATCCACGGGTGGATTGAAGGGCAGTGATGCAGCACAACCCGCTGTTGTCGACCAAGCTCTATGTCCCACCGCCACGTGCCGAGCTGGTTTCGCGTCCGCGCTTGGTGGAACGGTTGCGCGCCGGACTGACCCGCAAGCTTACCCTCGTCTCCGCCCCCGCTGGCTTTGGCAAGACGACGTTGATCACCGAATGGCTCCACGGCACCGCGCCTGCTCCGGCGGTTGCCTGGCTCTCGCTGGAGGTCAGCGATAACGATGCGGTGCGCTTCATCCGCTACTTGGTCGCTGCGCTACAGACCATCAACCAGGAAGTAGGCCGGGCGGTGCAACCACTGCTGGGATCCCCCCAGGTTCCGGCCCCGGAGTCGCTGGTCACGCTATTGATCAACGATCTCGCGGCCATCCCGCAGTCTTTTGTCCTCGTATTGGACGACTATCATGCCATCCACCTACCAGCTATCCACCAAGCGGTCGAGTTCCTGATCGAGCACCAGCCGCCACAGATGCACCTACTCTTATCCACACGCCAGGATCCGCCTTTGCCCTTACCACGATTGAGGGTGGGCGGTCAAGTTACAGAGATCCGGGAGCAAGACCTACGCTTCACCACGCGCGAGGCCACCCGTTTTCTCAACGATTTGCTAGGATCGGACCTCGACCCCAACCTGCTGGCCACCCTCCAGGCCCGTACGGAAGGCTGGATCGCCGGCCTGCAACTGGCCGCTCTTTCGATGCAGGGGCGCTCGACAGAGCAACGGACTGCCTTCGTCCAAGCGTTCAGCGGCAGCCACCGCCACGTCATCGACTACTTGGCCGACGAAGTCCTGGCTCAGCAGCCAGCCGAGACCCGCCAGTTCCTACGCCAGACCTCTATCCTCGAGCGACTAAGCGCTCCCCTGTGCGACAAACTCACGGGACGAAGCGACTCGGCGGCCCTGCTCCAGCAACTGGACGAAGCCAATCTGTTCTTGGTCCCCCTCGACGACCGGCGCCGATGGTACCGGTACCACCGGCTGTTTGCTGATGTTCTGCGGACCGATCTGGACGCGGAGGTGGAAGCGGCGCTCCATCACACAGCTGCGCGCTGGTTTGCCGAACACGAGTTGCTGTCCGAGGCGGCTGAACACGCCCTGGCCAGCGGCGATAGCCGCGAGGCCGTGCCCATCGTCGCCCAAGCCGCCGGGCCTGCCTTCCAGGCCGCTTCGTTCACGACCCTCAACTCTTGGTTGGACGCGTTGCCCGAGGAGGCACTGCTCAGCCACGGCGAGTTGGCAACCTACCGGGGCATGGCCGCTTTTTTCACCGGGGCGTTTGACGAAGCGGTCACCTACGCTGGGGCCGCTGAACGGTGCTTCTCCCCGGGCAGGCCCTCTCCCGGTCAGGGCCGCATGCTGTGCCTTCATGCTCACGTTCGTCTGAGCCAGGCCGCGTTTGACGACGCCATCCGGCTTGCCCGGGAAGCGGCGGTGTCCCTCAGCAACCAAGATCTCCTCTTTCGTAGCCTGACTTTGAATGTTTTGGGGCAGGCGCTCGAATGGCAAGGATATCTCGTCGAGGCCGCCGACGCCTATCGCGGCGGTGCCCTGATCGGGCAACAGGCCGGCAACCAAATCGGTGCGCTGGCCGCCCTGACCAACCTGCTGTTTTCTCTGAACGCACTGGGGCGCCGTCATGAAGCGCTGGCCCTGTGCCAGCAGGTCGCCCTGGATGCCAGGCTGCCGGCCGGCAGAGAGCTTTCCCTAGCCGAAGGGGTCTATCTTGCCTGGAGCTTGCTCTCCTACGAAGGCGACCATCTCGACCTGGCTGACGAACAGATCTCACGGGTGTTGCCCCTCTGCGAGCAAGCCAACATCAGCGATGCCATTCTGTGGGGTCTGTACATCCGGGCCAAGATAGCGTTGGCCCGGGGAGAGTTGGGGGCCACGCGCCGGATCTGCTGGGAGGGACGCCAACAAGCTACGCGCCTGGATCTGGATGCGATCCACGGGGCGCGATTCGCGGCCCTGGAGGCCTTGGTCTGTTTGGACGAGGGCGACCTGGTTGCATGCGGTCGATTGCTGCACACCGCCGGGCGCATGACCGCTGCTGTTCATCACCACTGGCAGGATAGCATCACGCTCGCGCGCTGCAGGTTACTGCTGGCCCAAGGCCAACCAGGTGAGGCGCAGGCCTTGCTGATCGATTTGGAGCGCCAAGCCCAGCAAGGCGCTCGATCTCGCACGCTGCTAGCCATTCACATTCTACAAGCCCTCGTCCATCACGCCACGGGGCATCGTGCCGCCGCCCTGGACCGGCTTTCGGCTGCCGTGCAGCAGGCCGCGCCGGAAGGGTACCGTCGCGTCTTCCTGGACGAGGGCCCAGCGCTGCGGCGGTTGCTGCCCCAGGTTCGCTCTCAGGCCCCCGATTTTGTCGACGAGCTCTTGGCAGCCTTTGGCCAACAGAGCCCAACGACAGAACAAAAAGCCCTGCAGTCAACCCGATTGCTGGAGCCCCTCACGGAGCGCGAGATCCAGATTCTGCGCCTCATAGCTGCTGGTCGCTCCAACCCCGAGATCGCCGATCAGCTTTACCTCTCCCTGAATACGGTCAAGTGGCACGTCAAGAACCTGTACGGCAAACTGCAGGTGAGCAACCGCGTCGAAGCTGCCGCCCGCGCCCAAGAGCTCGACCTCCTCTAATCCTGCCCGCCCCGGCTGCTTATCCCCAAGCCGCCCGCAAAATCACCCTCCACCCCCACCCGACCGGGTGGTGACATCCCACCCGATTGGCGTCTATACTGGGCACGATGAGCAAGCAATAGGGGAGGATGACAAAGCTGGGCGCCGCTGTCAGCCCGGTATCTCCCCAGATAACAGGGAGGGGAAAATGTGGATCATCTATCTACTGGCTGGCGTTCTTGTGCTGATTGGAGGCGGGCTGATTTTCTGGCTCGCACGCCCCACCCACACGCCACCCATTCGTAGCAGCCAGGGCCAGCCCCTGCCGGGCAGTATCGCGCAGACAGAGCGCCTGCAGATCGGTGGCGTGCAGCAGTGGGTGGCCATCCGCGGCCGGGATCGATCGAATCCAGTCATACTGTACTTGCACGGTGGCCCGGGTACGCCGGAAACCGCCTGGCTGCATCACTACAACGCCAACCTGGAGGACCATTTTGTGGTCGTGGCTTGGGAGCAGCGTGGAGCGGGCAAGTCATACGCGGCAGACATCCCGCCTGAGTCCATGACCCTGGAGAGCTTCATTGCCGATGCCCACGAGTTGACCCAGATACTCAAAAAACGATTCCATGTCCCCAAGATCTACCTGGTAGGTCACTCGTGGGGCGCCTGCCTCGGCTTGTTGACCACCGCGCGGTATGCCCAAGACTACTATGCGTACGTGGCTGTTAGCCAGCCGGTGTGCTTGGCCGACAATGAAGAGGTCAGCTACCAATGGGTCCTGGACACGGCCATCGCCCGGGGAAACCACAAGG
>JASFOV010000253.1:0-6728 GCA_050116355.1 Anaerolineae bacterium | reverse complement strand
GTCGGTCGGATCAATCCCGGGCTGGCGGGTGAGCTCGTCTCCAGGATCACCTCCGGTGTCCCGGCCACCGAGAGGGCGTCGATCATGTACCGCGCGTTGAACGCGATCTCGATCTCGTCGCCCTCGACGCTGGCATCCAGTTCGCTCACATTGTCGCCGAACTCGGCCGATGTACCGGTAATGACGAGCTGCCCGGGATTCAACTCGCTGCCTGGCACGATGTTGAAGCGCACAATATTGGCCGCATCACGGGCAAAGAGGAAGGCCACTTTGACCGCCTTGAGCAGGTCGTTCGTGGCGACGAAGGTTCGCGTGCTGTGTTGTTTGGGCACAATCTGGTTATAGTCGGGGAAATTGCCCTCGATGAGCTGCGACACGAGGTCGGTGTTGCTCAAGTGGAACACGATCTGGTTGCGCTGCGAGGTGATGATCAGCTCGACTGGATCCTCCTCGTCGGCGCTAATGCGGCTGAGTTCGGATAGGGCGCGGGCAGGGATGATGACCTTGACCATCTCGTCCAAGTCGACGCCCATATCGGCTGTGGTCACGGAGAGCCGAAACCCATCCGCGGCGGCCAGGGTCAGGCCGCCTTGATGGAACTTGGCCAGAACGCCGGTCAAGATCGGCCGCGACTCGTCGGTCGCAGCAGCAAAGACCACCTGGTCGATCATCCGTTTGAAGGTGTCGGCCTCGAGATGCAGCCGGCTGGCGCCGTTGATGTTGGCTGCGGTGGGGACATCCGGGAACTCGCTGGCAGCGATGCCCTTGATGTTGGCCTCAAAGCGGGCGCATTTCAAGTTCAGGGTCTGAGAGCGCTCGTTGAGTTCCATGTCGATCTGTCCGGGCGGTAGCGAGTTGACAAACTCGGTTAGCAAGCGGGCTGGTACGGTGATCTGTCCCTCTTCCTCCACCCGAGCGCCGATCCAGTGGTTGACGCCAATTTCCAAATTGGTGGCGGCTAGCCGCAGACGGCCCTCGTCGGTCTGCAGTAGAATGTTGGACAGGACAGGGAGTGTGGAGCGCGTAGCCACGGCACGACCAACGGTGGTTAGGCCCTTCGCCAGGTTTTCTTGCAGGCAACTGATCTTCACGGCGTCCTCCTTCGCGAGCGCTAGTTGTTGGGGGTAGTCCTGGCTCCCCCCACAACATACAGGGGCTTGTTGGCTTATAGTATACTACAGATTTCCGAGAAGTTCAAGCGGAGACGGGTTGATGTTCATAGATCGCGCCAGTTGCTACGCACTATGGGCAGAGGTCAGGAAGAGCCGCTTGTAGCATCGGGAACCAGCAGAGCATGTTGTGTGCTTGTACGGTTGCAAGTTCCACCGGGGAATGGGATTCGCGCCCGGAGCGCGGGTACGTCGATTGGCTCCTAAGCCCTTCCTGGCCTGCGCAGGGAGCCCCCCAGCGCTGTCTGGGAAAAGTGTACACAACGGCATGGGTTCCTGGGTGCAACATGGCTGGCGAGGCTAGTGAGCAGTGCTTTTATGCCATTCTTGCGTGGCCTGACAGTCGATAGAAGGGAGCGGCGTCCTGGTGAGTTGCCGGCAGCGAGGTCCTGGGACAAATGCTCCCAGGGGGCTATAGTCATCAGGCGCGGTTTGGGTTGTCGTGTGCGAACAAGTTGAGGAGGCTTCCAACCACAAACCTACTATCTGTAGTGGTTAGTTAGACAATGAACCACTAGATATAGACCCTGGCAGGATAGAGTGTTTTTGCTTTCAGATGGGAAATTCGATGGTCTCAGGGGCTGGTTTGCATGGGTTCCTTGAAGTTGTAGATGCCATCTTCGACTGGCCAGCGACGGCCGCAGCTGGGACAGTTTACCGATTCGAGGGTTTCTACCAATCCGCTGCCCCCACAAATCGGGCAGCGGAAGTGCAAGGCCGTTGTCGCCTCGCTGGCAGGACCAGCCCGCCGACACTGGTAAAAGACGCTGGGTGTGAGCTGCCACCAGGCGCCACTCGGCTGGCAGATCCCGTCCAACCCGGCCAGGGTGCGAACTGGTAGAACCCGCTTGAGCAAGGGGAGGCGGAAGTGGCTCACGGTGCGGATCTGTTTCACGTGAAACATTGCTCCCTCGACCTGTTCCCGCATCCAATCGGGGTGGAAATCAAAATTCATGTCGACGAACTCGAACGGTTCGCGGGCAAAGGGGCTCCACTGCTGCCGGCCGAGGGCATACCGCAAGATAGCTTTCAAGTGCCGCTTGCTGGCAAATTCCAGGAGATAGACCCCGGCACCGGTCAGGACCCGGGCGACCTCGTCCAGCAAGCTGGGGACATCCTCCACGTGGTGCATCACGCGGACCATCAACACCGAATCGAAGGAGTGCTCCACAAAGGGCATGGCGTAGAAATTGGCGGCCACATAGACGATCCGGCCATCGCGTCCCAATCGCTGCTGGGCCTGGCGCAAGAGCGAGCGCGAATAGTCGAGCATGACGACCTGCTCGTAGCCGCTGTAGAATTCGGAAAGGCGGCCAAACCCGGCCCCGATATCCATCAGGCGGCGACCCTTGGGCGGCAACAGGCGGCGCAGCGCGATGCGCTCGGCCAGGTCCTCGTACTCCCGGCCTTGCCCTTCCCAAAAGTCGGTCCGGTAGGAGCTGTCTTCGTAGTCACAGATCCGACGCTGGTCGTTCATGGGCCGAATCGTAACATACTTTGGCGCCGGCGTCAATCGGTAGGGACTGGACGGTTGATTTGTCCTTTCCTACCAAATGGGTTATAATCGAGACACCGGACTGTATCCCATTCCCCACTCACCACGGGCCGTCTCAGTGCTAGGTTGGAGGTGATATGGCGCGATCGGAAGAAGTCGTCGAGGGTGTTTGGGCTCATGTGCGCTATCTGTCGGTGATTCTCGGTGGGCGTGGCAGTTGCACCCCCGTCGAAGCGCAGGCAGCCCGCTATGCAGCCGACCGGATGCGCGAAGTGGGCGTCGCCGATGTCAGGCTCGAACCCTTCCAAGGTTCGCCATCCACGTACCAGCCGTACGCTCTGGCGCTCGGCCTCGGTCTTGTGGGCACGCTACTGATGTGGATCGGCGATCTACTAGGTCCAGACTTTGAATTCTGGATGTTGATCCTGGCCGCCATTTCCAATGGCTTGGGCGCCTGGGGCATAATCGCGGAATCGGATCTTGCGGTTAATTGGATGCGCTGGTTGTTGCCCCGTGCCAATAGCTACAATGCCGTGGGCGTCATCCCCGCGGCTGTCCAAGCTCGACAGCGCGTGGTCCTCAGCGCCCATTTGGACAGCCACCGGACCCCTTTCTTCTTTGCGTCTCAGCGGGGTCTGCTCCTATTCCGGGCGCTGGTCCTGCTTGCCTGGCTGGGGATGGCCTTGGAGGCCCTTCTCTATGCACTGGCGGCCCTGTTCGCCTGGGATTGGGTCTTCTGGTTCGGCGTGGTTGCGCTGCTGCAGGTCGCTGTTCTGGACATGTGCCTGCGCGCCGACACGACGCCTTTTTCCCCGGGTGCCAACGACAATGCCTCGGGTGTGGCGCTGGCTTTGGAGCTGGGACAGCATCTGGTCGATGAACCGTTGAGCCAGACCGAGGTCTGGTTGGTCTTTACCGGCTGTGAGGAAACGGCTGCGTACGGGATGGCCGCCTTCCTCGATGCCCATGCAACAAGCTTGGGCGATGGCGCGTTCTTTGTCGTTCTCGATGCTGTGGGACTGGGACGAGTGGTCTATTTGACACAGGATGGCTTGGTGCTCAAGCGCAAGAGCCATCCGCGCGCCCTGGCCCTGGCTCGCCAAGCGCGGGAAGCGTTGCCGCATCTTGCCGTAGAGGGTGGGCCGGGCGTGGCCTATACCGATGGTCTGCTGGCGACCAAGCGCGGCAAAATGGCCCTGACCCTAAGCACCTGGCCACCGCGGGATGATGCAGAACCCTCCCATTGGCACCGCATGTCCGACACCATCGACAATCTGGACGAGGCAAGTGTGCTAAACGCCTACGAGTTTGCCTGGCAGCTCTTGCAGGAGGTCGACCGGGCATAGGGCCAATTCGATGATGCCCAGATCCCAACCTTGGAGAAAGACGCCATGAATCTTCTAGTGACCGGCGCCGCAGGCTTCATCGGCTCACATCTGGCCGAGCGACTGGCGTCGTTAGGCCATGCGGTACGCGGACTCGACTGTCTGACAGATTTCTACTCCCGGGCGCTGAAGGAACTCAACGTCCGGGATCTGGCGGCTCAGGGTGTCCAAGTCCTGCCGCTGGACCTGGCAATCGACGAGTTGGATGCGGCGGTGTGCGATGTGGAAGTGGTCTACCACCTGGCGGCGCTGCCCGGCCTATCGGCGACAACGCCGTTCGAGACCTATGCTCGCAATAATCTCACGGCCACCTACCGCCTGCTCGAAGCGGTATTGGATTCCTCCTCTTTGCAGGGCTTTATCAACATCTCCACCTCGTCGGTGTATGGTACGTTTGCCACGGGACCAGAGACAACCGAGCCCCGGCCAACGTCCTACTATGGCGTGACCAAGCTGGCAGCCGAGCAGCTGGTACTTGCCTACCAGCGCACCCGGGGGCTGCCGGCTTGCTCGATGCGTCTGTTCTCGGTTTATGGCCCGCGTGAGCGACCGGAAAAGCTGTACTCCAAGTTGATCCGTGCCATTCTCGAGGACCGGGAGTTTCCTTTGTATGAAGGCAGCGAAAAACATGTGCGCAGTTACACCTACGTCGCCGACATTGTGGATGGCTTGGTTGCCGCCCTCGATCATCGGGACAGGTGCGAGGGTGAGATCCTGAACCTGGGCACCGACAAGACCATCACCACCGGCCAAGGGATCCGGATCGTCGAAGAGATCATCGGGCGGCGGGCGCGGATGGTACGTCAGCCGGTGCGGGCTGGCGATCAACTCCAGACACATGCTGCCATCGACAAGGCGCGACGGCTTCTGGGGTACAATCCGACCACAGAACCACGGGAGGGCCTGGCTCACCAAGTCGATTGGTACAAGCAGAAAGTGCTTGGAAACGTTAATTTATAACTAAATCTTACAGTTCTGCCAAACCACGTCGCAGGGCTGTCACAACGGCGTGCGTCCGGTCGTTGGCCTGGAGCTTGGATATGATGGTGCTCACATAGTTCTTGACCGTTCCCTCGGTCAAGTGCAATCGAGCACTGATCTCTTTGTTGGACAATCCCTCGACCAACAATTGCAGGACCTCCTCCTCTCGTGGTGTGAGAGATTCGATCAATGCCTCGCCGGGGTGTCTCTGTGGGGACTGGGTTGGCGGTGCAACCGCCAATTGCTGGAACTCTTTCAGTACCTTGCGGGCTACGCTCGGATCCAGCCTCGATTCGCCGCGTACGACGCCATGGATAGCTTCAATTAACATTTCACTGGTGGCATCTTTGAGCAGGTATCCCTGTGCCCCCGCCTTGATCCCTTCGAAGACCAGATTGTCCGTGTCATAGGTGGTGAGAATGATGACGTGGATGTCAGGCAACTCGGCGCAGATCTGGCGCGTCGCCGGGATCCCCCCCAACCGGGGCATCTTGATGTCCATGAGTACAACATCCGGCTGAAGCTCGTGGGCCAGCCGGACTGCCTCCTCGCCATTGCCGGCCTGACCGGCCACCTCGATTCCCTCTGCATACTTTAGGATTGTGGCCAGTCCCTGGCGCACAATCTGCTGATCGTCCACCAGCAAGACCCGGATCGCGTCCATGATCCTCCTTCTCCCTATAGGACTGGAGCCTTTCGTGGCGCCCCTCGCTCCTGCCCTCACCGACCGCGTTTCAGACTATGCTCGCCTGCAATTGACTGGCGAGAACCGGGCAGTTCGGCATATTGCACTGGCTGCCGGTCGGCCCAGCTGCAACATGCATGTTGCCCCTCGCCAGTCGCGCCGTTGCTGCCGTCCCGATGTCGATTGTGGTACAAGAATCGCCCTTCAACATCCTTTTCGGAGTGCCAACTCTCAACAATCGAGGTGGCAGCTGCCAACCCTCGGATTTCGGAGTTCGGCCGCAGGCATAGATGCAACCTTCGGCGCAACTCGCAACTGCTATCCTTGACAACATGGAACCATCCAGCAGGGACTCTATGGCGATCTTGCATCCACAGGACCGGGAACTGTTCGCAGAAATCTGGGCCGGTCTGGCGCTAACGCGAAACTGGTACGTAAGCGACACAACATATAGCCTCCTGGAGAAATTCTCCGCCAGAGGCGAGTTGGCCGCCGGTAACCGTCCAAATTAAACATGCAGATCCTGAATGTCCCTTCGCATCTTGTCTAGAATTGGCGTGAGGTGCTGACCCGCCGAGGCCATCGGGCTCCAAGATGTTGTGTGCATGTCCGCCAACTTGTATAAGATTATACCGCCATATGGCGACTCTGTAAAGCGGATCGTTTCGACGGTCACAATGGCGAGGGCTGAAAAGCCTGTGTACGATACGCTCCCTAGAGGGCTATGGGATTGCTCAGCGCCGCTGCCCATGGGCAGGGGCTTGTCGATAAGAGGCCCAGCTATACCGCGGCTGCCTTTGGAGAGAGAGCGCCAGGCGGGCGAGCAACAAACCGGCGCTGGTCAAGATGGCAGTCGTGATCGGTCTCACGTTTGAGAGAATGCCGTCCCAGCAAGCATCCGTGGTGAGCCAACCTGCATGGCAACGCAGAACAACATTGAGGACCAACTCGGTGAGACGAAATCTTTCGCTTGAGCACGTTGAGCCGGAATGAGGAAAAAACTAGGGCTAGGA
>JASFOV010000252.1:0-6754 GCA_050116355.1 Anaerolineae bacterium | reverse complement strand
AGGTCCACCAAGCGTTCAGCGACGTGGAGGATGCCTTGTTTGTGATGAGGTCTGATTCGGAGTAGCTTGATCCAAAGAAGGCCCGAGCCCAGGTTGCACCGGACGAGAATCCGTTTCCACAGGCGGAAACGAGACCGCTGAATCGGAAAGTATACAGAAGGGAGACCGACAACGATGTTAGGCAACAAAATTCAACACGCGGATTGGAAGAAGGAGAAGCATGTGCCGATTATCGAGTGCCCCAGTGCAGTCAAGACCGGCGAGTTCTTTGAGGTGACGGTCAGCTTAGGCAAAGAGATCGCCCATCCCAACACGACCGAGCACCACATCAGCTGGATCTGCCTGTACTTCCATCCGGATGGACAGCAGTTCACCTACGATGTGGCCCGCTTCGAGTTCAACGCCCATGGCGAGTCGGCCAAGGGGCCGAACAAAGGACCGGTCTATACCCACCATCAGGGCAGTACGTCCATGAAGGTTGACCAGCCGGGTACGTTGTACGCCCTGGCCCTATGCAACATCCATGGCCTATGGGAAAGCAGCCAAGAGATCCAATTGATGTAACGGCGGACCAACGGGCACCAAAGGTGCAACGCCCGCTTGTATCTTCACCGGCCAACGGAGCACACGATCCCGGCTGACCACTCAGGCAACGTTGCACCGGAACCCATCATCACAGATCAACCAAATTCACAGGAGGGAGACATGCCAGACTTTTCAGATCCATTCAGTGGCAACATACCTGAGCGCAAGCTCACGCACGAGGAGTTGATCCGGGCCATTCGCTTGAATATCGCTGCTGAGCACGAGGCCATCTTCTTGTATATGGCCCATGCCGAAGCCACCGATCACCCTTTGGTCAAGGAGGTGCTCATCGACATCGCCAACGAAGAACGCGTTCACATTGGCGAGTTCGAGCGCCTGCTCGAGATCCTGACCGGTGACGAGGACAGATATGTGGCCGAGGGGAGGGAGGAAGTGGACGAGATGGCCGAGGAGATGACAGCGGCCGAGCAGGCCGAGGTGCCCGAGACGGGTGGCGAGGAAATAACCATCGGTTCGCTGAAAGATTGAACAAACTGCGAAAGGAGCAATTGACATGGCAAACAAGTATTTGGCGCGTGATGATGCACCCTTTGACCCGGGAATATGGGACCTGTTGGATGCGGCGATGAAACAGGCCGCTCAGGGCCAGTTGGTTGGCCGCCGCCTGTTGGATGTGGAAGGACCGTTTGGCCTAGGGCTCAAGTCGGTACCCCTCGGTGATGCCGAGACCGAGTCGGGGCTGGTCGCCAGCCAGGTTCTGCCCGTCCTATTCATCCAGGAGACCTTTTCGCTGGGCACACGGGATGTGGCCAGCTATGAGCGGGAGGGCGTTACCCTTGACACCTGCGCGGTATCGGACGCGGCTCGGGAGTGCGCACGGGTGGAGGATGACCTTATCTTTAACGGAACAGAGAACGTGCCCGGTCTACTGAATGTGCCGGGCTCGAATGAGATGAATTTGCTCTCCTGGGATGAGGTGGGCGCTGCGGCCAAGGGCATCATCGAGGCCATCACCCGTCTAGACGATGCCGGATTCCACGGGCCCTACGCCCTGGCTCTGGCGCCGGAGCGGTACAACCTGCTCTTCCGGCTATATCCCCAAGGGAAGCAGAGCGAGCTGGAGCACATCAAGTCGATGGTCACCGATGGTATCTACAAGTCGCCGATCCTCAAATCCGGCGGCGTGCTGCTATCGACCGCGGCGCAGTGTGCCTCTATCGTGCTGGGGCAGGACATGAGTATTGGCTACGTTGGACCGGCCGGTGCCCAACAAGAGTTCAACATCTCGGAAAGTCTGACAGTACGCATCCGCCAACCCCAAGCCATCTGTATTCTGAAGGAGTAGGGTGGTAGGATCGCGGGACAATCGCGGGTGGCGACGACCTAGTAGTGATACAGAAAGGATCTCTCACCAGCCGTCACCGTACGCGGCTTAGCCCTCCTTCCCCCGGGCTGCATAGGGGGAAGGAGGACATGAAGACCAAATACATGTAAGTGATCTCTTTGCATTTGTGTGAGCGGCCTGCCGGTCCGTAACGTGGGAGAAAGGAAGTGGGATGCCTGAGGAAAAAGCAAAGAGCATGTATAGCAAGAAGGGCAAACTCAAGAAGAAGGTCTATGAAAAGGAGCTGGCCCGGCTGCAGGAGGAGATGGTCAAGCTACAGTATTGGATCAGAGACCGTGGCCTGAAGGTGGTGGTCATCTTCGAAGGACGGGACGCCGCCGGCAAGGGGGGCGTGATCAAGCGCATCATGCGCCGCTTGAATCCACGCATCACGCGTGTCGTGGCTCTACCCAAACCCACCGAGAAGGAGAACACGCAGTGGTACTTCCAACGCTACGTCGCCCACCTGCCCGCAGCCGGCGAGATGGTCCTCTTTGACCGCAGTTGGTACAATCGCGCACTCGTTGAACGGGTGATGGAATTCTGCACGGACGCAGAATACCGGGAGTTCATGCGTTCCGTACCCGAGTTCGAGCGGATGCTTGTCCGGTCGGGCATCAAGATGATCAAATACTGGTTCTCGGTCAGTGATGAAGACCAGGAACGCCGCTTTCAGAAACGCAACCACGATCCCAAGCGGCGCTGGAAGCTCAGTCCCATGGACCTGGAGGCTAGATCACGGTGGGTCGAGTACTCCAGGGCTAAGGATGCGATGTTCATGTATGCCGACATTCGTGAGGCGCCCTGGTATGTGGTCAACGCCGATATCAAACGTCACGCGCGGCTCAATTGCATGCACCATCTCCTAAGTATGATCGAGTACGAGGATCTGACGCCCGAGCCTATAGAACTCCCACCCCGACAGAAGGATGCCGGATACGAGCGGCCTCCCATCCAGAGCCAGAAATGGGTGCCAGCCGTTTGGGGCTCCAATCCTGTAGATGGCAAGCGAGTCTAAGCTCGCGCGGTTGAAAGAAATAGACATAACCTAGGAGGAAGTTGATGGAGAACACCTATACGTACACAGCGCGAAGTCTTGAGCATCCGGAGCAGGTGGTGACCTTCACCCTGCAGGACCACAGCATGTCGGTGGATCTGGGTGCTCCCCTGGAGCAACTCGAAAGTGCCCTGCAGCAACTAGAGACGGAGGAAGCGGCCGGGGCAGAAGGCTCCCCCCAGCGATGGCTACGGCCCATGGCTGTCTCGCTGCTGGAGCGAGGTATCGGTCCCTTTCGGGTGACCGATGTTCGTGCGGCGGCCGAGGAGGATTGGCTGCGCGTAAAAGCCTGGTACCGGGCTGGTGGACTGGCCGTCGCGCCGGTTACACTGATTGATGGCCGGGTGGATAACCGGCAAGCAGCCCAAGCCTTCGTACAAGAGCTGGACCGACGCAAATCGGAAGCAGGGTCTCTAGGGTGGCTCAATGTGCTGGACTACTGGTTCACTTGGGTCCTAGCCGGGATTCTGCTGGTGGGTTTGTTCCAGGTCTGGCGGCGCAAGACGGATTCCTAATACACTGCCCTATGAACGAGCAACGAGCCAAGAGGAGGCACAGATATGATCCGAATAGGAAAAGATAGCAACTTTGAATCGTCAGCCGTGCTCGAGAAAGCAGCCGAGTTCTTTGGACCTGGCGGCGTCGGTCTCGATGCGACGAGCCAGGACCCCTGTTGTGCTCGTTTTGAGGGGGCTGGTGGCTATGTATACGTCCAGACTACAGACATAGAAGATCAGAAGGGTTCGACGGTCACCGTTGAAGGGCGCGAATGGGAGAACCAGATCAAGCAGTTCATGAGGGAGATCTAGGACATCCACAGTGCAGTGCCCAACAGATGACCGCCACTGAGAAAGGATTCCCGTAGAACCCCTTATGAAGGGTACAAAGTCTCATCCCTTACCCGATACTCCGTGGACCCAACCTGAGCAGGAAGTTCTTGAGACGCTGGGCGTCGCCAGCGCGGAAGGCCTTGACCGCCAGGAGGTGAAGAGAAGGCGCCAGCGGTACGGTTCCAATCGCTTGCGAAGCGCCAAGAGCAAGAGCGCTTGGGCGATCCTGGCCGAGCAGTTCAAGAGCCTGTTGGTCGTGTTGCTGGCCGTGGCTGCCGTGCTGTCGATCGCTTTCGGCGAATGGGTCGAGGGCGTCGCCATCCTGGCCGTCATTGTCATCAACGCGGTCATCGGTTTTGTGACAGAGCTGCGGGCTGTGCGCTCCATGGAAGCCCTACAACGCATGGGCCATGTGGAGGCCAAAGTCCGGCGCAGCGGCCAGGTCCAGCCCATCTCTGCTGAAAAGATCGTACCGGGCGACATTGTCGTACTGGAGGGCGGGGACGTCGTGACCGCCGATCTGCGGCTCATCGAAGCTTCCAAGCTCCAGGCCGACGAGTCGGCTTTGACCGGCGAGTCAGTGCCAATCGGCAAGCAGGTCGAGCCGGTTGACGAGGATGTGCCCCTTGCCGAACGGGCCAGTATGGTCCACAAAGGCACGGCGATCACGCGTGGCTCAGGAGAAGGCGTAGTCGTCGCCACCGGGATGGACACCGAATTGGGTCACGTTTCGGCACTGGTCGAGGAGGCAGAGGAAGAACTGACCCCCTTGGAAAAGCGGCTGGACCAACTGGGCCGCCGTTTGGTGTGGATCACTCTGGTCATTGCCGCTGTGGTGGCCGCTGCTGGCATTCTCGCCGGTAGAGAGTGGCTGCTGATGCTTGAGACGGCCATCGCCTTGGCCGTAGCTACTGTACCCGAGGGTCTGCCCATCGTGGCTACTATCGCCCTGGCCCGGGGCATGAAACGTATGGCTCAGCGCCAAGCCCTCATCAACCGGCTGTCGGCGGTCGAAGCCTTGGGCGCGACCAACGTCATCTGTACCGACAAAACCGGCACTCTGACCGAGAATCAGATGACAGTCGCAGAGATTGTCCTAGCGGACAGCACTATTCATATTGGTGGGGAGGGATTAGCTACAAAGGGTGAATTCACCCGGAATGGTGATACGATTGATCCCACTCAGCATCAGGTGCTGCACCGCCTCTTGCGTGTCGGGGTATTGTGCAACAACGCAGAATTTCACCAGAACCCGGCTGACGGTGATGGGCAGGCGGTGGGCGAACCGCTGGAGGTCGCGTTGCTCGTCGCCGGTGCCAAGGCCGGTCTCTACCGCAATGAACTGCTGGAGGATCACGCCGAGGTACGCGAGGTAGCTTTTGATGCCCAGTCGAAAATGATGGCGACCTTTCACCAGAAGAACGGCGAGTATCGCATCGCCGTCAAGGGTGCCCCAGGGCCGGTGCTAACGGCCTCACGCCAGACTCTGACGCGGCAAGGGGAGCGGGAATTGGACGATGAGGACCGCGAGAGGTGGTTGGATCGCAACGAGCGGATGGCCGCGGAGGGTCTGCGCGTGTTGGCCTTGGCCTATGGGACCGAGGACAACGCCGAAGCCGATCCCTATGGCAACCTGACCTTCTTGGGCTTGGTCGGCTTGCTCGACCCGGCGCGCAAAGAGGTACGACCCGCTCTGCAGGCCTGCCAAGATGCTGGCATCCGGGTGGTCATGGTCACTGGCGATCACCCGGTCACAGCGCTCAAGATCGCACAAGAGGTAGGACTGCTCGACGAGGAACCTGAACCCCAGTCTGGGACAGGCCCGCCGGCCGAGCGTACGACAAATCCCGATGTGATCCACGGGCAGGAGCTTGGCGATCGCGAGAAGCTCACGGATGAGGAGCGGCAGCACATGTTGCAGGCGCCCATCTTTGCCCGGGTCAGTCCCGAGCAGAAACTCGACCTGATTGCCCTCTACCAGGAGGCTGGGTATGCTGTGGCCATGACCGGCGATGGTGTGAACGACGCGCCGGCTCTGAAAAAGGCGGACATCGGCGTGGCCATGGGGCAGCGGGGCACGCAGGTGGCCAAAGAAGCGGCTGACATGGTCCTCCAAGACGATCGCTTTTCGAGCATTGTTACCGCTGTAGAACAGGGACGCGTCATCTTTGACAACATCCGCAAGTTTGTGCTCTATCTATTGTCTTGCAACATCAGCGAGATAGCCGTCATTTCCCTGGCCTCGTTGGTCAATGCGCCGTTGCCCATCCGGCCGCTTCAGATCCTGTTCCTGAATCTGGTCACAGATGTCTTTCCTGCCTTGGCCCTGGGTGTGGGCGAGGGGGAGGGCACCATCATGAAGCGCCCGCCCCGAGATCCTCAGGAGCCGATCTTGACCGGGCGTCATTGGATCAAGATGGGTGGTTTCAGTGTGCTGATTACCATTACTGTCTTGGGTGTTTTGGCTGTCTCTCTGCTGGGATTGGGTATGGAACAGCAGCGCGCGGTGACGATCTCGTTTTTGACCCTGGCCTTTGCCCAGTTGTGGCATGTGTTCAATATGCGCGATCAGGGCTCTGGCTTTCTGGACAACGAAGTGATGCGCAATCCGTGGGTCTGGGGCGCGCTGGCGCTGTGTACCACCCTGTTGCTTGCAGCCGTGTACGTGCCTGGACTCAACACATTGCTCAAAGTCGAGGATCCCGGCCTCGTCGGCTGGGCCCTCGTCCTGGGGGCAAGCCTCTTCCCCTGGGCTGCGGGCCAGATCTTCCGTTCGTGGTCACGGACCGCGGTTGGGTGAACCGGTACAGCTCTGAAGGAGGGATGACCCATACACTCATGATTCAACATGTTGTCTGTGCAGTGCGCGGCGGGATAGCGAGCCAAGAGACAGTCAACAGCGCCATTGAGTTGGTCTTGAAAGCGGAGGCCAAGCTG
>JASFOV010000251.1:0-6761 GCA_050116355.1 Anaerolineae bacterium | reverse complement strand
ACCGCGCTGGAGGTGCTGCGCCGCGCCCTGCCCGCCCTGGAGGGTCAGGGCTTTGTCAAAATGGTCTTTCCGGATTATGTCGAGCAGTACGGCCTGGATGATTGGGAGGTTTCCATCGCAGCGCTGGAAGTGTTCACGCAGGAGGCGTCGGCCGAGTTCGCCATCCGGCCCTTTATCGTGCACCATGCGCCGCGCACCCTGGCGCAGATGCTGGCCTGGGCCGGGCATTCCCATCCGGATGTGCGCCGCCTGGCCTCGGAGGGCTGCCGGCCGCGCCTGCCGTGGGGCATCGCCCTGCCCAACCTGCAGGCCGATCCGTCACCCATCCTGCCCATTCTCGACCAGTTGAAGGACGACGAGTCCGAGACGGTGCGGCGCAGCGTGGCCAACAACCTCAACGACATCTCCAAGGACAACCCGGACGTGACGCTCGCTGTGCTCAAACGCTGGCAGGCAGAGGTGGGTGATCCGCCTGGGGATGACCTGGCCTGGGTGACACGCCATGCACTGCGCACCCTGCTCAAGCAGGGCCATCCCACAGCGTTGGCATTGCTGGGCTACCCCAGCCCGCCAGCTATCCAGGTGCGCAACGTGACCGCGACGCCACGGCGGATCCGGATCGGCGACAAGGTAACGCTGGCCTTCGATGTCGAATCGACCGGCGACCGCCCCCAGAAGCTGATGATCGACTATGTGGTACACCACATGCGGGCCAACGGCCACCTGTCGCCCAAAGTCTTCAAGCTGGCGAAGCGGACCATCCAACCCGGTGAGGTGCTGCACATCGAAAAGCGCCACAGCCTGGCGCCGGTCACGACCCGGCGCTACTATCCCGGCCGGCACGCCCTGGAGCCGCAGATTAATGGCCAGGTGTTCGAACAGGTCCTGTTTCTCCTGGAGGAGGAACAAGTGTGAGTGCGGCAGAGTTGTTTGCTCACTGGCAGGAGGTCCGCCGCGGTCTGCAACGCGCCCTGGAATTGCTCACCGACGAGCAACTGGAGTTCGTCCCGCGGGCGGGCCTGTGGTCGCTGGGCCAGGTGGCGCGCCACATCGCCAGCGCCGAGGAGGGCTGGTTCCAGTACGCCGTCCGGCGCCAGTTGTCGGCCTGGCCCGAATACACGGCTGAGGCGTATCCCAGCGTGGCCTCGATCCAGGCAGTGCTGGATGAGGTCCACCAACGCACGCTGAGCTACTTGGCCGGCGTGGAGGTAGCCGGGCTGGAGCACGCCATCGACATGCCCTGGAACGAAACTATCCCCCTGCGCTGGATCGTGTGGCACGTGCTGGAGCATGAGGTGCACCACAGAGGAGAGATCTATCTGATGCTGGGCTTGATGGGGATGGAGGCGCCGGATGTGTAGGGGCAAGACCCAAGACTCAGGCGACCAGCTCCTCCAGCCATTCCAGCGGAGCCATCGTCGTCACGACAGCGCCACCACGTTCCAACATCTCGGCATCCCAGGCAATCAGCCGCGAATCAAAGGTGTCAGCCACCGCGACGTACACCGAGTCCGCACCTCGAAGGCGATGGTCCCTCGCAACTCGTGAGGCGTGCTGTGCCAGGTTGTGGTCAAGCGGTACCAGATGCAACCGGGGAAGACCTTCGATCAAGAGAACGAGCTCTTCGGCCAGCCTGGGGTCGGCAGTCGGCCTGGCGATAGCGGCGGCACACTCGGGCAGGACCAGAGTAGGACAGTAGAGGTCGCACTGATGCGCTTGCACCTGCTGCAAGAACTGGCGACTGGCCTGGTAATGGTCCTCGTCGGCTCTCGACGCGGCAACAAAGACGCTGGCGTCTACCGTGAGGTTCATCGCCGCATCTCACTCAGGATTTCCACCGCGCTCTCTTCGCTCTGCCAGGCCTCGCTTACCTGCTGTGCTAGCGCATCCCAGCGAGCTTCCCAGTCCAATTCTGCCGGCGCCTCGAGCAACGCAGGCCTGAGCGAAACCAAAAGTGCCTGGGGCAAACCCTCAGAGCCGATCAACGTGACCGTGTCCCCTAGCTTCAGTTCTTCGAGCAAGCGCCTCAAGTCTCGCTCCGCAGTCTCAATCGGCAGAATATTCTTAGACATCACACACCCTCTTGCTCCTTTTGTCGCCTGCAGTATACCATCAACCAGGCTCAAGGTCAATGATTGCAGACCGCAATTCTGTGTGTCTCCACAAGACCCATAGATTGAACTCACCGTTGACGCTGTCGTGGAGCTGCGTCCACCACCAGCCGCGCGCTCAAGACGAGAGGTTCTTGTCCATTGTGTCCAGTAGCATGAGATCCACCACAGAGGAGAGATCTTCTTGATGCTGGGCTTGCTGGGCATGGAGGCGCCGGATTTATAAACGAGGTTCAATACCGCATCTCACGCAGGAGTTCAACTACGCCCTTTGCGCTTTGCCAGCACATCCCAGCGCCCGCCCAGTCCGATTCTGCTGTCTGGAAACATGCGCAGGTGCAAGACATTGTGGTCCGCTCTCCCACTGTACAGAAGTGCGCCAATATCTGTCAACCGCAACCGCCACTATTTGCAGTCCTAGGCAAATCGGCCTATAATGGAACCAGGCCCACCGGATGCTGGCCCGGTTATGCACTGGCGCGGGGCTGGACCTGGTCGAACTGTTCTCATTTACAGCCGTTCGCGGCCTATCTGCGCCAAAGCAACGAGGGGCAGACGGCCGCCGTCGTGAACGAGGCTATCATAGAGCCCGATATCTCAAAGGTAAGATGAGCGCACTGTGGCCTGATACTCACCCTGAAGTGGAGCGTTTGCAGGTCGAGCGACTACGGCAGACTCCGGACTGGCGAAAAATGGCGCTGATGGCCGAGATGGGCCAGTCCGTACGAACCCTGGCGCTGGCTGGGCTGCGCCAGCGCTATCCGACCGACACGCCTGGTCAGCGCCGTCGCCGCCTGGCCGACTTGTTACTGGGACCGGATCTGGCGGCCCGCGCCTATGGCCCAGCGGTGGAAGAAGGCTGATGCTGCCCGAACAACTCGCCGTGACCATGCTCGTGGTCGATGCCCTTGAGGCTCTCGACGTGCCGTATGCCATTGGCGGTTCCTTTGCTAGCGCCCTGCACGGCGTGTTGCGGGCTACCATGGACGCCGACCTGGTAGCCGACCTGCGCCCGGGTCAGGTCGTGCCCTTTGACCTGGCGTTGGGTGAGGCATTCTATGCCGATGTCGAGACGATGCGTGATGCCACGCGCCAGCACAGATCCTTCAACCTGATCCACCTGGATACCATGTTCAAGGTAGACATTTTCGTCGCCCGACCCCGCGAGTTTGACCGCGCACAGCTGGACCGGCGTCAGTTGCACCTGCTGAGCGAGAACCCCGAGCGCCGTGCCTACGTCGCCACTGCGGAGGACATAGTCCTCTCCAAGCTGGAGTGGTACCGGCTGGGCGGCGAGATGTCCAGCCGCCAGTGGCGTGATGCCTTGGGTGTGCTCAAGGTGCAAGGCGAGCGCCTCGACCTGGAATACATGCGCCGCATGGCCGCCGGGTTAGGCGTGGCCGACCTGCTTTCTCGCGCATTGGCGGGGGCGGCCTGACCGTGGCTATTCTGCTCCACCACGGCGCGCATTCCTGCGCCTGGGCAAAGTACGCATTTCCAGCCGAGCACTCAGGACAAGGGGTTTTTGTCCAGTGTGTACAGCAGCATGAGGCGCACCACAGAGGAGAGATCTATCTTATGCTCAGTTTGATGGGGATGGAGGCGCCGGATGTGTGGATGAGGTTCATGGCTGCGTCTCGCCCAGGAGTTCCACCGCCACAGTGGAGAGAAACGCGGCCAGCCCCAACGGGAAGGAGCACCGATCCATGGTGCTCCTTCTCGATCACTGCAACCACAGGATCGCAACACCTAGCCTTCGGACCCAAAGAACTGCTCAGCTTCGGCGACTATCTGTTGTTCAGTCAGGCGCGAGGTACCGCGCATCGCCATCACCTTACCTCTCAATCCTTTGTGATGCTCGATCCTCTGGTGCAACTCGTATTTGGCCTGTCCCGGTCCCAGAATCAGGATCTCGTCCACCGGCCCCAGGTGCTCGATCACCTCTTCGTAGTAGTGCTTTAACACCTCGTGGCGATGGGCTTCGATGCGGTGCTGTGACCAACCACCTCCGTGCGTGCGCGGCTCGGCTTCAGAGAAGAGCTCTTCCTCGCCAATGACTGCCTCACCGCGGAAGGCGATCAGGATGGCTTCCCGGTGATCTATCCAGATTGCGACACGACGCGGTTTGTCGTGACTCATGGTGTTACCCCCTTCTTTCTGATAGGATTGGGCCTGAAGGTCCTTGCTCATAGAGAAACCAACCAGAGGTTGGCTAATCGCACATAGCGGGAAATCATCCTGGGCCGGCCCCCCGAGCTTGCTGCGGGGCCTGTTCGACAGGGCACCCCTTGAGCTTGCCAAAGGGCGTGGTCGAAGGACGATTTCTCGCGGTTCCTGCCTGATAGGGCGCAAAAGCCTGCTTCGACTGGTTCAGCATGGCTTTTGCTTGCTCGGATGGCAGAATGATCGTCCAACCTCTCGCTGATCCCTCCATTAGCGCATGGCTGTGGGTGTCGAGGAGCGCAGCAGGATCTCATGAGGTGTCGTCTTTGTTACCAAGTCAACCGGCACCAAGATCTCAGCACTCGGAGAGTCCTTCTCTCTGACAACCAGGTGGGTCACCTTTTCGGTCTCGTGGTCCACGATCACTTCTTTGGATCGACCGCATACGCCGTCCACGCAATAAACCTCTACGTTCAAAGGCATGTCCATTTTCGTTCCTCCTGAATCAAAGTTCCTGATTGATTCTGTTGCCCCCACTTGCACAACGCAAAAGACATCACCGTCCTCACCTGGAACGTTGGATGGCTTACGGATACCTAATGCTCCGGAGCGGAGCAGGCCTCTTGGACCTGTTTGCCTATTGCATGTGCGTCCTTTTTACCTCTGCCTCCGTTGCGGGCCGAGGTCCAAGGATCTGGACCAGCTCATCCCGGTCTATGGTCTCTTGGTGCAACAGAGACTGCGCCAGATGATCCAGCTTCTCGCGCTCATCCGTCAAGAGGCGACGGGCGGTCTCATGGCATCCCTCCAGCAGGCGCTGGACATCCTGGTCGATGCGAGCAGCCGTCTCTTCGCTGTAATCGCGCCCCTGGGCCAGCTCGTAGCCCAGGAAGGGCTGCTCCTCGTCGGCCTGAAACGCTGTCAGGCCCATCGTGCCCATACCCCAGCGGGTGACCATGCGCCGGGCCAGGCGGGTAGCTTCGACCAGGTCCTTCTCCGCGCCGGTGGTGATGTCACCGATAGCAATCTCCTCAGCCGTGCGGCCGCCAAGCATCACCGTCAGACGGACCAGCAGGGCTTCCCGGCTGTAGTTGTAATGGTCCTCGCCTGGTAGTTGCTCGGTGACGCCCAGGGCTTGCCCGCGCGGGATGATGGTGATTTTTTGCACCGGGTCGGCGGCAGGTGTGAACCAAGCTACCAGCGCGTGGCCCGACTCGTGGTAGGCAATGATGCGCCGCTCGTGATCATCCAGCATTAGCGGACGCACGCCCCCCAGCAGGACCTTGTCCACAGCTTCGTCAAAGTCGGCCATGGTGACCCGCTCGCGGTTGTTCCGGGCGGCGAGCAGTGCCGCTTCGTTGCACAGATTGGCCAGGTCGGCCCCGCTGAGGCCCGTCGTCGTCCGAGCCATGAGGCCCAGGTCCACGTCCCGGGCCATGCGCAGGGCCCGGGTGTGGATGCGGAGGATGCCCTCTCTGCCCCGACGGTCGGGAAGCGTGATGGTCACCTGGCGGTCGAAGCGACCGGGCCGCAAAAGAGCCGGATCCAGGACGTCGGGACGGTTGGTGGCTGCCAGGATGATGACCTCGTGCCGCTCGTCAAAGCCGTCCATCTCCACCAACAACTGATTAAGTGTCTGCTCCCGCTCGTCGTTGACGGCACCCAGTCCAGCGCCCCGGCGGCGACCGACAGCATCCAACTCGTCGATAAAGACGATGGCCGGTGCGCTAGCTTTGGCTTGCTCAAACAGATCGCGGACGCGGCTTGCGCCTACGCCGACGAACATCTCCACGAACTCGGATGCACTCAAATTGAAGAACGGCACGTCCGCTTCACCGGCGACTGCCCGTGCCATTAGCGTCTTTCCAGTCCCCGGAGGTCCGACCAGCAGGATGCCGCGGGGGATATGGGCGCCGATGTCGTGATATTTCTGGGGATTCCGCAAAAAGTCCACGATTTCCCGCAACTCACCTTTGGCTTCGTCGGCGCCGGCGACGTCCTCAAAGGTCACATCGGAGTGGTGTCCCTCATGCAGACGGGCTTTGCTCCGCCCGAAGCCAAAGATGCCGGTCTGGTTCTGGGCCGCATGGCGACCCATCCAGAACATCAGCCCCACGAGGAGCAGCAACGGCAGGGCATTGGACAGGATGGCGGCAAGCCAGGGGCTAGGGGGCGGAGCGACGTCCACCTCGACCCCTTTGGCTTCCAAGAGCCCCATCAAGCCGGGATCGCCTACGGTATCTGGAAAGGTAGTTCGGAAGTCGACGTAGGTTGGGGCCGGGGTGGGTGTGGGCGTTGGCTGAGGCGACGAGGCTGCGGTGGGTCCAGGGTCAGGAGAGGCAACCGCTATGGGTTGGACGTCGGGCGTGGGCCGGGGCCAGGCGAGCGCTGTCGCAAACGTGCCCGTGATCTCGTCTCCAGAGATGTGGACGCTCTTCACGTTGCCACCCCGCACCTGTTCCACAAAGGTGCTATAGGGGATGCTGA
>JASFOV010000250.1:0-6769 GCA_050116355.1 Anaerolineae bacterium | reverse complement strand
GAGCGGATCGAGGTTCAGTTCCGTGCGGTCAACCATTCCGATCTCGCGTCGGACTATGATGTCGTTTTTGGTACGGTGGATGATGAGCAGCATCTGGCCCTGTACGCCACTGGGCGCGAAGGCGCATAAACCAGCGCCGATCCCGGTTCGGCCCGACAGGGACGGTCCCGACAAGACACGGTCGTCGAGGTGCCGCTGCGGGTATCGGAGGCCATCGGGTACGGCAAATGGGCGGCCCTTCTCCTGGATGCCGATTGGCGAGGTCTGGATCCGTCTGACACGCTGTCTCGCATTCAGGTGGGCAACAACAATCGGGTCGTCTCTGCGTTCAAATACCTGGCGCTCCTGACGGAGCATGGGATCGAGCGATCGGAAGAGGTGGTCACTTACGACAAGCTCCATCTTGAGATGCTAGACCCTACAGAACCCATCGACCAGGCGAAAGTGGAGCAAGCCCAGTCGTTTGTGGCACCGGGCTTTGCGTCGGTTGAAGACGTCCAGCACGTGCTGGATGAGGCGGCCCGATGCTTCTCGTGTGGGCGATGCAACAACTGTGATAATTGCTGGGTTTATTGTCCCGATGCGGTTATCTCGCGGGAGGGGGGTGGGTACGAGATTGACTACTCCTATTGCAAGGGCTGCCGACTGTGCGCCGCTGTCTGTCCCCGAGGGGTGATCTCGATCATTGAGGAGGAAAAGTGGAATCGCGCCAACGCGTCATCATGAACGGCAACTCGGCGGCTGCCTTTGGGGCGATGCTGAGTCGCGTCCAAGTTACCGCCGCCTATCCGATTTCTCCCCAGACGGGCATCGTCGAGGTTCTGGCCGATCTGGTGGCGAGCGGCCAGCTAGAAGCCAAGTTTATCATGTCCGAGTCAGAACACTCGGTGATGGCTTCGCTCATCGCGGCTTCGGAGGCGGGTGCCCGGGTCTTTACAGCCACGAGCAGCCAAGGTCTGGCGCTGATGCACGAGTTGCTGCACTGGGCGGCCGGCGCTCGCCTGCCGGTGGTCATGGTCAATGTGAACCGAGCCATGTCGGCGCCATGGACCATGTATTGCGATCAATCGGACATCGTCGCCCAACGCGACACCGGTTGGCTGCACGTCTACTGCGAGCAGAACCAGGAAGTGCTGGACGCCATCATCCAGGGTTTTAGGGTGGCCGAACAGATCTTGCTACCGGTGATGGTCAACATGGACGGCTTTTACAATTCGTATACGACCGAGCCGATCGATATTTACGGTCGCGATGAGGTGGACCGCTACCTACCGCCTTACGATCCGCCGGTGAAGCTCGATCCTAAGGAACCACACACCCTGCACGGCGGGACCGGGCCGCACCTGTTCACCGAGATGCGCTACCAGGCCTGGCAGGCCATGGAGCATGCGCTGGTGGTGGCCCAGGAGGCGGACGAGGAATTTGAACGGATCTTTGGTCGCAGCTATGGACTGACCGAGGCCTATCAATGTGAGGACGCGGATCTGATCTTGGTCAGCTCGGGGTCATTGGTTGGCACCTTGCGAGAGATTGTTGACAGCTACCGGGCCCAGGGTGAGAGGATTGGCCTGCTCAAGATCCGCTATTTGAGGCCCTTCCCCAGCCACCAAGTGCGCCAAGCGGTGGCCAATGCCAGGCAGGTTGTGGTCATCGATCGCAATGTCTCAGTTGGCATGGGCGGGGTCTTTTGGCAAGAGGTGCGCTCCGCCCTATATGGCAGTCAGGCTGGCAACAAGCCGGTGCTGGGCTTTATTGCCGGCTTGGGGGGACGCGACGTGACGCCCGAGAGTGTTGACCAGATCATCCAGATGGCCAAGTCCAATCCGCCCGAGGATGTGCCCATTTGGGTAGAATTGAAGGTGTAACGATGACCAAGTCTGTACGCATACTGGCCGATATCCCTGATGAAGAACTGCTCTCACCGGGGATGTATTCCTGTCCCGGCTGCATGGCTTCGCTGGCGATGCGACATGTCCTCAAATGCATGGGCCCCAACACAATTCTTGCGCTGACCACCGGCTGCTGGGCGGTCATTGACGGACCGTTTCCGTATACGTCGGTCAAGGTGCCCTTGCTCCATGGGGCGTTTGGTACGGCGGCTTCGATGGCCCGGGGCCTGCGAGCTGCGCTTGACATCCAGGATCAGAACGATGTGCAGGTTTTGGCCTGGGGCGGCGATGGGGCGACCTTTGACATCGGTATGACGGCTCTGTCGGCGGCGGCGGCTTATAACGAGGACGTCATCTATGTCTGCTATGACAACGAAGCCTACATGAACACCGGTGGCCAGCAGTCCACGGCGACGCTGCCCGGGATCAAGACAACGACCACAACCGAGCCAGGGCTGACGGGCATGCGCAAGAAGAATATTGTGGAGATCATGGCCGCGCACGGCATCCCTTTGGCTGCCTCGGCTTCTATTGGCTATCTGCCCGATCTGCGCCGGAAAATCGAATTGGCCCGCTCGCTCAAGGGGTTCAAGTTTATTCACGTCCACACACCGTGCCCCACCGGCTGGCGCCTGCCACCCGAAGACGGGGTGCGGATCGCTCGAATGGCGGTCAAATCTCGCGTCCACCCTCTCTACCATGTACTGAATGGTGAGGAGTATATCATTGACTTTGACCCGGAGCCTATTCCGGCTAGGGAATACTTTGACCTGCAGCGACAGCGCATGGTGCCGCTGAGTGATGAGGATGTGGCCTGGATCCAAAAGGACATCGACCGCCGCTGGCAGATGCTGCGGGCGCGCAGCCAGCAGGATTAGACGACATAACGAGCGGACAAGGGGCCAGATACCAGCATCCACCGACGAGCAACCCTTACAACCCCGCTCTTTCCAGTTGGACAAGACAGGATGGGACAGTATTCAAGGATGACTTCTAGTTCCCTCTTTGCAGACGATCGGGTCCGTTTGGACCTGCTCCGTGAGCGCGCCTACAACCAGCGATGGGCTATGGTTCCCCCTGATGTGATCCCCCTTACGGCGGCTGACCCCGACTTTGCTGTCGCGCCTGAGATCATCGAGGCTATCCAGGAGTACACCGGTGGGGGCGTCTTGAGCTACGGTCCCAAAGAAGGACTGCCAGAATTCAAAAAGGCCGTCGCCCGGGTGGTCATGGAGCGAAAGGGTATTGTTTGTACGCCTGATCTGATCCTGCCCACGGACAGCGCCGCCGCTGCTATGTTTCTGATCGCCCGCTATGCCTGTCACCCAGGCGACGAGGCTATCATCTTTGATCCGGTTGATTTTCTCTTCGGCCAGTCGGTGGTTGCTGCTGGAGGGCGGTGTGTCTACTCGAAAGTAGACAAGAAAACCGGCGCCTTTGATCTGGATGGGCTGCGCGACCTGATCACGCCTCGAACGCGGATGATTGGCCTGTGCAATCCCCACAACCCTCTGGGCCGGGTGATGACCGAGCAGGAGCTGCGGACCATAGGCGAGCTGGCTGTCGAACACGATCTGCTGATCATGGCCGACGAAATCTGGTCCGACATTGTCTATCCCCCACACCAGCACCGAAGTATGGCCAGCCTCAGTCCCGAGATCGCAGAACGGACCGTTACGGTCTTTGGCTTTTCCAAGATGTTTGGCCTTGCCGGACTGCGGATCGGATTCCTGGTTGCACCCAATCCGCAGGTCTATGAAGCGTTGGTGCGGGCATCTTGGATGCGTACCACAGCCACGGGGGTTACCACCATCTCGCAGGTTGCGGCCCGGACGGCGTACGAGTCGTGTTGGTATTGGGTCGACGCGTTCGTCGAGCACCTGCACCGTGTCCGAGATTATGCCGTGGACCGGCTGAACCGCATGGAGGGCATTACCTGTCACCGGCCGCAGGGTACCTATCTCCTCTTTCCCGATATTGGGGGGCTGGGCCTGAGCAGCCAGGAGGTCGCTGATTACCTACTGGAAACGGCACGCGTCGCGGTTGTGCCCGGGCTGCCGCGGTGGTTTGGTCCAGGCGCTGGGGGCAATATCCGGATCTGTTTTTCGACTTCTTTCGGCATCATCAGCAAGGCGCTGGACCGTATCGAAGAGGCACTGCGCTCTCGCGGCTAGGTCTGGTGCGCATCGTACAAGTCTCAGATCTTGGCGATGGGTTTGGACCAGAAGCCCGGTCGGACTACAATTTTGTACAGGCAGCGCTTTGAACAGGTTGTTGGAGGAACGATTGTATGAGTATGCAACAGTTCATATTGCGACGTTTGCTGCTGATGATCCCGCTGCTCATCGGCTTCTCCATTATCGTATTCATCATCTCACATAGCTTGCCCGGGGATCCGGTCGCGGCTCACCTGGGCCAGAAGTCGATGGAGAATCCTGAGATCGTCGCGGCCTTTCGCCGGGAGTGGGGCTTGGACAAACCCCTGTGGGAGCAATATCTCATTTACATGAAGAATCTGTTCCAGGGGGACTTGGGCGTTTCCATCCGGACCCACCGGCCGGTGGTGGACGACCTGCGACAATTCTTGCCAGCGAGTGCGGAGTTGGCGATAGGCGCTGTCTTTTTCAGCCTCATCTTTGGCATTCCCTTCGGCATCATCTCGGCTATCAAAAAGGACAAGCCGGTGGACCACTCGGTTCGGATTGTGTCGCTGATCGGCGTGTCCTCGCCCGTATTTTGGCTGGCCCAAATGGGTCTCTTTGTCTTTTACTTCCAGTTGGGATGGTTGCCGGGACCGGGCCGTCTCGAACCGGGGATGGCCTTGGATATCGAATCGAGCATCACCGGAATGTACACGGTGGACAGCTTGCTACGGGGCGATTGGCAGACGTTTTGGATCGCCATTAAGCATCTGATCCTGCCGACCCTGGTACTAGGCAGCGCAACCTTGGGCATTGTGACCCGCATCACGCGCTCCAGTATGCTGGAAGCGATGGCGCAAGACTATGTCCGGACGGCAAGAAGCAAGGGTCTGGACGAACGGCGGGTCATTCTCAGGCACGTACTCAAGAATGCGTTGATCCCGACGGTGACCGTCATCGGGCTATCCTTTGGCGGCATTATGGCGGGCACAGTTCTGGTCGAGACCATCTTTACCTGGCCGGGCATCGGTCGCTACGCCTACCAGTCGTGCATTACCCTGGACTTTCCGGCGATTATGGGGGTCGCCCTTCTGATCGCGGTCATGTTCAGCGTGGTCAACTTGCTCGTCGACATCTCGTACGCGTTCTTGGATCCCCGGTTGCGGGTAGGGGGAGGCTAGGATGAGTTCAGCAGAGGAGTCGCGCCTGCCGGTCCCCGGCCTAGAGCTGGATAAAGCGGATACGTCCCGGGCCTGGGCGTTATGGGAAGAGATTGTCAAGGCCTTTCGCTATCTCTTGCGGAGCCCGTTGGCGCTGACGGGTCTGATCATCGTTCTGTCCTGGATCTTTGTCAGCATCTTTGCGCCGGCGGTTGCGCCCTATGAACCCCTGAAACAGGATGTGGTTAACCGTCTCCAGCCACCGTCGGCAGAGCATTGGATGGGTACGGATCAATTAGGTCGAGATATCCTGAGCCGCGTGATCTATGGCGGTCGAATCTCGTTGCCCGTAGGCTTTTTGGTGGTTTTTTTGTCGATCATCGTCGGTACCCTGCTGGGCTCTGTGGCAGGCTATGTAGGCGGGGCGACCGATACGGCATTGATGCGCATCACCGATATGGTGATGGGCTTTCCGGCCATTATCCTGGCCATGGCTATTGCGGCAGCTTTGGGATCGGGGTTGGAAAAGGCTACGCTAGCCATCGTCCTGGTCTGGTGGCCCAATTACGCCCGTTTGGTCCGCAGTCTGGTGCTGTCGGTCCGGGAGAATGAATATGTCACGGCGGCGCGGGCCGTGGGCAGCCGGGAGACCCGGATTCTGGCCCGGACGGTGTTGCCCAACTGCATCGCTCCGGCCATCGTCATGGCGACCATGGACATCGGCAACGCCATTCTCACCTTCTCGGGGCTTAGCTTCTTGGGCCTGGGAGCGGTACCCCCCACGCCGGAGTGGGGCACGATGGTTGCTTCGGGGATCCAGGTGTTCGATCAATGGTGGGTGGCTGGCTTCCCTGGCCTGGCCATCGTGACTGTGGTCATGGGCTTTAACTTTTTGGGCGATGGCTTGCGGGACGCGCTCGATCCCCGGCTGAGACACAGCCTCTAGGACAAACCGACTGGAGTTGGCGACGACCGGCCAACATGCATATGGAAAGAAGGGGAGCTGATATGCAGGGTCCTACTCACCGGCTGCCGGGTCTAGTGCTGACCGATCACCGCTTTGTGGTTCCACTTGCCCACGAGGATCCCGATGGCGAGCAGATCACCGTTTTCGCTCGCGAAATTGTGACCCCCGAGAACGAGAACAAGGACCAGCCCTGGCTGGTCTTTTTCCAGGGGGGACCGGGGATGGAATCACCGCGCCCCAACGAAAAAAGCGGCTGGCTGAAGCGGGCTTTGAAAGACTATCGGGTCCTGCTGCTTGACCAGCGGGGTACGGGCCTGAGCACACCCATAAGCCACCAGACGTTGGCCCGCCGGGGAACAGTAGAAGCGCAGGCCGACTATCTCAAGCACTTTCGCGCCGACTCGATCGTGCGCGACGCAGAGTCCATACGAGTCCAGTTGTTGGGTAAGGACGGGCGATGGAGTGTATTGGGCCAGAGCTTTGGCGGCTTCTGCGTGACGCGTTATCTGTCGGCGGCGCCCGAGGGGTTGCGGGAGGCGATCATCACCGGCGGGCTCCCCCCTTTGGAGCGACCGGCGGAGGATGTCTACCGGGCGACGTACCAGCGCGTGT
>JASFOV010000249.1:0-6808 GCA_050116355.1 Anaerolineae bacterium | reverse complement strand
CCCATGCACGCCGAAGAAGCTGTCGAGCAGATGGAACTCCTGGGCCACGATTTCTTCATATTCTACAACGCCGAGGAGGGGCAGTTGAACGTCATATATCGTCGCAAAGATGGCAACTATGGCCTGTTGCAGCCTGAACTAGCATAGGCGCTAGCTGCTTGAGGGCCGGAGCCAGCGTACTCCGGCCCTTTTTGTTTGGCTTTCAGGACATCCGATGGCAGTTGGCACGCGAGGCTGATGCGCGGCACAGTTACCCTTCTCCGGAAGCCCGCCTCCGCCTGGTCGAGCCAATTGACAGGCACGGAGGGTTCGGGTACAATCACTTGTGCGACCTGGAGCTCTCGTGGCGGGGTTGCGACTGTCACGGCGCTTCATCGGTCGATTACGTAAAGGGAATTTCAGCATGAGTACCATTTTGATCGTCTGTACCGGGAACCTGTGCCGTTCGCCCATGGGAATGGGCCTGCTCCGCCGGCAATTGGCGGAGGAAGGTCTGGATGGCATGCACCGCGTCATCTCGGCCGGCGTATGGGCCCAGGAGGGTCGCGCAGCCAGCGAGAACGCCGTCTTGGTCATGCAAGAGCGAGGGATCGATATCAGCGATCACGTGTCCCGGCCTGTTACCGCCAGCCTGGTGGCCGAGGCGGACTTGATCTTGGCCATGAGCCATGAGCACAAGCGCGTGATAGACAATACGTGGCCCCAATATGCGTGGAAGACCTTCCTGCTGAGTGAGATGATGGGCAGGAAGAGCAGCGTAGAGGATCCCTATGGCGGGCCCATCGAGGAGTACCGCCTCTGCGCCGATATCATTTCTGACTATATCGACCAGGGGATGGGGCGCATCGTGGAGCTCATCTGAGACGCAGGAGTACCTCCCTCGACGGCATCCGCAAGATCTAGCGATCACCCACTCCGGTCCCTCTCCGGATCTGCCGTAAGTGAAGATAGGTGGCAAACGTGTACCAGCTCATCAAGCCACAAAACATCAGCCCGTACACGTGATCCCGGTACCCCTGCAGAGTAACAAAGCGCCGCCAAAACTCCCGGAGCGGCATGCTGAGGTAGGTGTAGGGTCGAACTCGAACCCCCTGCTGATCGAGAATGTGCGCCTCAAACTCGGTGTAACGTCCCATTTTGCGCCGGAACTGGGCGACTGAATCGTAGTTGTAGTGGATGAGTGCATTCTCCAGGTGACCAACCTCACCGTCCAAAATGACAATCTCGTGTACCGGATGGCCGGGATCGTAGCGGGCACGACCGCTACGGAGCAGACGCAATTGATAGTCCGGATACCAACCACCCCCGCGCATGCGATGGCCAATCATGTAGTTATGTCGAGGAACCCACCAGCCTGCTCGCCCTTGCTCCGGCCCATAGGCCGTCACCCGCCGCACTTCTGTAGCCAGCTCCGGTGTCGCCCGCTCATCGGCGTCCACAAATAGCACCCACTCCGCGTCTACTGCAGCCAATGCCGCGTCGCGCTGGGCAGCAAAGTTCTCAAGCCGGTGCGGAACGACCCGCGCGCCGTGCGCCCCCGCAATCTCGACCGTACGATCGGTACTGAAATCGTCAAAGACAACTTGGCCATCGGCCCATGCTAGGCTGTCCAGGCAAGCACCGATGTGGTCCTCTTCGTTGTGGGTCAACACCACCGCCACGACGGTTGGCTCTGAAGAGATGGCCGTCACAGGGCTGCCACCTCCCGGTAGGCTGCGAATCGTCCTTGGAGCTGTTCCGCAGACAGGTCACCCCGTTTCCAGGCGGCTTGATCCCGGCGCCGTTGCGCCCACAAGCCCAGCCGTACCAACATGCGGGCGGCCCAGCGAAAGGGCGGGCCCTCATGCTTCTCGTACATCAAAAAGCGGCTGCGCCACAGGGCCACAAACATCTGGTCGCGAAACTGCTGCGTGCTCTGGGCCACCAGGTGCACGATCTTGGCTTTGGGCACGCAGTAGATCTGCCAGCCAGCTGTCTGGATGCGGCGGCAGAGATCGATCTCTTCGCAGTACATGAAGAAGCGCTCGTCAAACCCACCGACCTCGCCCAAAGTCCCGGCGCGGACCATGAGGGCCGCCCCTAGCGGGTGGTCGACCAAGAACGGCTCCCCCGATTCATACAAGCGGCGGGGATACCGGCCATTGAGTCGCGAGTTCACCAATCGATGGTGCACTGGGAAAAAGTCGATCAAGATCTGTCCGAGTCCTGGAAAGGCGAAGGCTGAGTGTTGGAAGCTGCCATCTCCGTGCACCAATTGCGCGCCTATGGCCCCACTCTCTGGCACGGCATCGAGAAAACGAACCATGTCACCCAGTGCATCACCAACAATGCGCGTGTCGGGATTCAGGAACAGGATATGCCGGGGACCGGTCCCCGGCTGACGTTCCAGCGCATGTAGCGCCAAGTTGTTACCGGCGGCAAATCCCACATTGTCGTCGTGGGCGATGAGATGCACTTGGGGAAACTGCCGGCGCACCATGTCGGCGCTTCCATCGGTCGAGGCATTGTCCACAATCCATACAGCACCTGCCAGTCCTGAGCGGTGCAGGCCGTCAAAGGCCGACTGCAAGCAGTCGGCCAGTAGTGTTCGCGTATTGTAGCTAACGGTGATAATTGCCAGATCCATCAGGCTTCGGCTTTCAAGTCAGAATGGCGCCTATACACGGCGACCTCTGCATTGCACATGGCACTGGCTATCCGGGCTTGTGGTGACTGTCTCACACCCCGTCCGGCTGTCTACTGCGGTTCGTCAATGTGGACGAGGATCTGATCCACAAAGTTGTTCTCGGCATTGATACCTACATACTCGTGGATCAAGCCGCCCCAGACATAGATCGAATCGCGGGGAAAAGGGCCAACCAGCTCGATACTGCCGATGACGGTGCCCCGCTGACCGGGGTCGAGGAAACACTGTTCCCGGTCATCAATCATTTCGCAGCGTAACTCGTCGGTCCGCGCCACCGCCCACCGATAGGGGAAATCGGTCTCGGAAATATCAAAGTTCACGCCGAAGCGCCAAACGCCAGCCTGCTGGTGCCAGCTATCCTCCCCCTCCTCCACGGCCAGCGTATTGTAGTTCTGATCGGTGCGATAGTGGCTGCCTGATGGCGGTCCAGAAGTACGGATCGGCACCCGACCATAATTCTCAATGTACGTAGTGAACACCAGTGTCGCGCCCAAGGGCATATACAGTTCAGTGCCCTCTTGGCTGCGTATGGCACCACCCCAGTGGATAGTACCGTTGACCACTTCGGCGCGGGGCTTACCACCCTCAACGATGGTCAACGTACTGCTGACAACGACGTGGTGTCCGGACAGATCACGCGCCTCGGCAGCAACAACATAGGTGCCATCTGCCGGCGGGTCAGCCCCGCGATCGACCCCACCGTCATAGTCGTAGTAATGGTACCCCTCTTTGCCCGGTTCGATGGCACGCTCCTGTTCCTCGAGAGGATACTGCACATCCGGTTGATCGGGATCGTACAGGTAGACGACTACACTGTCCACATCCTTGCTGAGAAAGTAGGAGATGCCGGATCGATCGGCTAAACCGTCCTGGTTGGGCGTGAAAACGGGTGGAGCCACGTTGAATTGCCGCAGCTCTGGCACGTCATTGTCCGCATCAGTCAGTACAATGCTGCCTTGGACCTGCGCGGTTTCACCGTCGTCACCGGTGGCCTCCACAGTCCAGGTATACGTTCCGTCCGGTAGCACCCAACTCTCGACGGTCTGCTGCCCATACTCATTTACCAGCTGCCAGGGCTGGTTGACGGTTCCACCCCACTGCACGCGGTAGTCGCCCGCCGAGCGCGGTCGCTCGCGGCGGAAGTAGAAACGCTCACCGTCCGCATTCTCAAAGTAGATCGAGACATCGGCGTTGCGCGATAGTCTGTAGGCGATGTTGGTCGCATCTTCCACACCATCGGCGTTGGGCGAGATGGTATCTGGGGAAACAGTGACATCGTACAACAACGGCCGCAGATGGCAGCCGCTCAAACCCAAGCCCAGCAGCAGAACGACGACGACCAGCCCACTCAGAGTCTTCTGTCTCAAAGCGTTCATCCTTGCGCTCACAGTGGCGCTAGTGTACCAGAAGGCAGGATCCTCGTCAAATTCCTTGCGCCACATCAGAATCGCCGCGATCGTCTGTGCCGGTCTGAAGACCCATCATTCCCTACTCGGTAAACAGCGGCTCATATTCACTGGCCGTCGCTAGAATCTGTTGCTGTTCCGCGTCGCTCATCGGCTCAAAGCGCTCCGCAGCATCGATGATCATGGGCAACAGGCGAGCGTCGCCGGAGCTGATAGCCGTAGTCACCGGCTGGGAGAGGGCGAAGTGTAGAGCCTGGTCAATCTGTCCCTGAGTTTCGAACGGCTCGTACCAGGTGTGGTAGCGCGGCACCTGGTCGCCCCAGGGACCTTTGGCCAGTGCCTTGATGACCATAGTGCCCACATCCCGCTCCGCGGCCATTTTGAGCAGGGCCTGAGCATCCCGCCGGTAGGCTTCATCCGCCCAGAGTTTGAAGTTGAGCGGAAACAGGAGGCTATCGAAATCGAAGCGTCGCAGGGCCTCCATCTGTACCGCCGGCGCCTGCAGCCCGTGGGAAGTTATGCCCAGATAGCGAGTGAGTCCCTGATCGCGGGCTTCCAGGAGGACCTCCATCGAGCCGCCGGGAGCGAAGCACTGATCCAGTTGTTGCATGGTGGTTACGGCATGCAGCTGGTACAGGTCAAAGGCCTCCACCTGCAGCCGACCTAGCGACTGGTGCATCTCCTCACGCGCGGCGCTGCTATCGCGCAGCTCGGTTTTGCACCCCAAAAAGAACCGGTCGCGATAATCCGCCAGCCACGGACCCAGCCGCAGTTCGGCGTCATGGTACGAAGGCGCCACATCAATATGGTTGATACCATGCTCAAGCACCATCTCCATGACGCCATCAGCCTCTTTCTGACTGAGCTGTCCCACGGCAAAGGCGCCAAAAACTAGAATGGTACTATCGTGTTCCGTCCGTCCAAATCTTCTCGTCTGCATCTAGTCCTCCTTCATGTTTGTATGCCTACTTGGCCGTAGGCCCGATGTACAACAGCATTTCTTGGCTACCCCCAAGCTGTCCAGAGCCTGAACTCGGACTTCCCCCTCACGACGCTGTCCAGAAGCGGGCAAATGTTCCCTACAGGGGTAGGTTCAGCTCGGCCGCAAGATAGGCCACACCTAAGCCCAAGGTATTGGTCGCAAAGTGCATCAGAATGGCTGGCCACAGGGAGCCGCTGTACTGGTACAAGACAGCAAAGATCAAACCCAACAGAAAGATCGGTAGAAAAGCCGTCGGTTGCAGATGAATGAGGGCGAACAACAGCGCACTGATGAGCGCCGCCCTCTGCCAGCCATAGCGCGTACGCAGCCCGGCGAATACAAAGCCACGAAAGAAGAGCTCTTCCACCAGTGGCGCGATGACAGCCCCTGCAATGAATAGGATCAGGGGATAGGACAGTTCAGCAAAAACCGGGATCAAGTCGACCTGGGTGCGCAAGCCGAACTGAGCCAGAAAGAGGCCATAGGCTGCATTGAACAGGAACGACAAGAGCATCAGACCACAACCCAGCCCCACGGAAGAGGGCCGAAAGGCACGCAGTCCCAGCGCATCCCAACCCGTTCCATACTTGCGTATCGTGAACCACCAGACAGGAATCACAAACAGCAGCTCAGCGATGGCGATGAAGAGGCCAATGTTCACATCGAGCTCAACCGCCCGGATGAGGGCTGCTGCGCCCAGATAGGCAACCAACCACAGACCAAAAATCCCGATCCCAAGCCACGTATCACGCGTTGTCCAGGGGACGGTGCGGTGTGCTGCTTCGATCACGACTGGCTCTGTATCCATAGAGTGGTTTCCTCTGGCAAGAGTATAGCACCGGATCCCACAAACTGCAAAAAGAACCGGGGGGAGCCAGCAATCCTCATTAGTCCAGGCTCCTACGCCAGGAAACAACATACAGGGGCAGAACCGGCGACAAGATCAAAGCCGAGACGGACAACGCCATCCGCAGCGACACATTGCCGATAGCCCCCACGGCGGGGCCGCTGGCAATCTGGCCAACCGCATCCACCTGACCACCGACGGAAAACAGCGTCGCCCGCACGTGCGGATCGTCAATCAACAGGTTATACCAAGCTGTCTGCAACGGTTCGCCCATACCGCGAAGCGCCCCCACCAACCAATAGAGCGCAATTGCCACCCAGAAGTTCTGGGCCAGCGCAAATCCAAGCAAGGCCAGGACAATGCCTGCGGCATTGAACAGCAGTACCCGCACGATCGGTAGGGCTTGGCTTGTATCTACACTCCGTCGCGCTACCTCGGTCGCTGCCAAGCTGGCCACCAACGACACGGCCCGAATGAGGCCAAACCAGATGACCGGCTCCACGAGATCTATGCCAGGCAGTGTGAAATTCTCCAACAGGTGAGCCGCCCACAGGCGATCAAAACCCTCGCTGTACAGCCCATAGAAGAACCCAATGGCCAGCAAGGCCAACAATACCGGTTGGCGACGGATCAAGCGCCGGGCGTCGCCTATGGTCTTGAGCATGAGAACCCAGGGCGTGCGCTGCTCAAGGGGCTCGGGGGAGAAACCCGACTCGGTCATGGCCAAAGACAAAAAGAGGGCAAGGACGATCATGAGCCCACCACCGGTGACAATCGGTACCTGGATGGCGACCATGCCCAGCGCGACACTGATAGGGATGGCCACCAGCGATCCGATCCGGGCTGCCTGCGCCCCGCGAATGAACGCATTCCCAACACGTTGCTCG
>JASFOV010000248.1:0-6852 GCA_050116355.1 Anaerolineae bacterium | reverse complement strand
GGGTCCAGATGGCCGACGAGGGGATGGGCCATGGCCCTTAAGACCCGGGGATGCACCATGCTAGGTCCTGGACCGAGTAGGATGCGGGTCGGACAGTCTAGATCTACATAGTTAGACATCGTAGCCTCCCTTGACTGACTCGAAATCGAAAGCACGATTCTACCGTTCAATCAACAGGCAGCAGCCCGGCCTGCTGCACAACAGCACGCAACTCGCGGCGTCGCTCCTCGTCCAGCGGCTGCAGAGGCAGGCGTGGCGGGCCCCCATAGTAGCCCAGCATGTCCATGGCCGCTTTCAGTCCGCTTATCCCCCACTTGCTGGTGACAGCCAAGTTGAGGGGCAGCATCCGCAGGTGCAGCTCCCGTCCCTCTTCAATTCTGCCCTTGTGAAACAGCTCAAAGAGCGCTACCGATGCTTCAGGGGCAATGTTGGCTAGGGCCAGGATGCCGCCGGTCACACCGATGGCCTGCGAAGGGTAGAAGAAGTTGGCTGACCCGGAAAGCACCTGGAACGACGGATCGGTCCGGCGCACGGTCTCGCCCATTTTAGCGATGTTGCCCCCCGTGTCTTTCACTCCGACAATATTGGGATGCGATGACAACTCGACCAGCAGATCGGCCGGCAGGTCCATGCCGGTAGCTGGGGGTAGGTTGTAGATGATCACGGGCACCGGCGACTGATCGGCCACAGTCCGGTAGTAGTTGGCCAGCACAGGCGGTGTCATCTGGCTCTTGTAGTAGTTGGGGTTGACGATGATGGCCGCATCCGCACCAATGGAGGCCGCCTCTTCGGTTAGGCGGATGGTATGCGCCGTCGACTCGGCGGCGGTACCCGCGATCATCAGCTTGTCCCTGGGGATGGCCTGGCGCGCCGTCCTGAGCACCTCAAGCCGCTCGCTTTCGTCAAGGAAGACCCACTCACCATTCGAGCCAAGGACGATGTAGCCCTTGAGCCCGGTTTGATTCCAGCGGTCGAGATTGAAGGAGATCTTGTCGTGGGCTACTTTGCCGTTCTCGTCAAACGAGGTGACGATGGGGGTGAATACGCCACGCAGTGATATTGCTTCTTCGGTCATGTTTTCTTCTCCTGACTGCGGAATTTCTATCCTTAGTTTAGCGTGACCTCGTCCTGGCCCGGCTACGCTTCAAGCAATGAGAGAAGCTCATATGCCTCCTCAGAGTCATCGCTGGACTGTCTCATGGCTGAAGCCAGCCCGGCCCGCATGACCGCCAGCGTTTCTTCGTGGGCATTGTCGCCCGCCAGGTTCACAAGCTCGGATGGATCACTGTGTAGGTCGTAGAACTCCTCAAAACCATCTTGCTGAACCACCAGTTTGTGTTGCTCGGTAAGAAGTGCCCGTTGGAACAGCGGTGTGTGGAGGCCATAATGCTCGACCATAAGCCTATCCCGCCAGTCGCTTGCTGATGGTTGGACAAGCAGCGGCAGTAGACTCTGACTATCAAAGGCCTCCTCTGCATCGAGGCCACACAAGTCGGCGATGGTGGCGACGATGTCCATGTTGGTCACAAGCCTCTGGCACGTTTGGCCCCGGGCAAGCGGAGGTGGCCCGCAGGCAAGGAGCGGGATCCGAATTGTTTCCTCAACCATTAACCCGCCCTTGTTGGAAACACCACCATTTGAACCGATGGCGTCACCATGATCAGAGGTGAAGAAAACGACAGTGTTGTCGAGAAGTCTCAGCCTCTCGAGGGTCAGCAGGACCTCGTGCAGGGCCGAATCCACCAGGGCAACGTGCTCGTAGCAGCGCGCGATCTGACGCTGCCACTGCTCTGTATCGAGCCCCAGCACCTCGTGCCAGTAGTCACGGTAATCGCGGTGGTGCTGCGGTCTATGATTGAGGTCCGAGGAAAAGTTTGGTGTAGGGACCGGCGAAATGTGATCGAAGCCTCCTAGGAACGGCGGAGCAACGATGTATGGCGGGTGCGGGCCCCAGGGATCGACGCGAAGAAAGAAGGGAGTACTGCCGTCGCTGTGCGACTCGAGCCACTCACACGCCAAGCGGCTGACAAAGTACGCTTCGTGGGTGGCGGCCGGCGTTTCTAGGATGGCGCTCCCCGCTTCACAGTCGAACCAATCACTCTGTGCCGTCAGCGAAAGGCGATGGCCCCGCCTCTGTCCAGACTCGCCGGCCTGCTCTATGGTAATGACAGGCTCTGGCAGATTCCAGCGCTGCAGATAGGCGCGGTACTCCTCTGTCCCATAGGGGTAGCCATAGCCAGGGAGGGAGAATCCCTCAAAGCCGAAGTCCTGTGCGGACGACTGGTTTGACAGATGCCACTTGCCAAAGTATGCGCAGCGATAGCCTGCGTCACGGAGGTGATGTGAGAGTAGTTTGTCCTGCTGGCTCAGACCCGCCCGTCCCCCAAAGCGGCCATCGTTTTCTGTGATGCCGTGACGGTGCGGATAAAGCCCCGTCAGCATCGAAGCCCGGGCTGGGGTGCAGACTGGCAACACCGTGTAGGCCCGATCAAACTGGACGCCGTCCCGCGCCATGCGCTGGCGCAGGGGGAGGTTCTTGCTTGCCGCTTCGAGAGCCGGGTGGTTAGCGTGCGCCTGGTGGTCGCTGAACAGCCAGACGACATTCGGTCTGGCATTCATGGCCCTGCCGCCAGCCTCCATGCGACACATGTGGTGGGCGCGTCAGGGGCATAGGTTGAAGGATACCCGGAGGCCCTCGTTAGCATAGACCTTTTGCCCCGCCTAGCATGGCAAAGTAGTTCTCCAGGGGAACATAGTTGGCAATCGTGTTTCCCGAGCCCAGGGCAAAGCCACCTCCCGGTGCGCAGTCCCCGATGACCTGGTGGGTAGCGGCTCGGACCTCCTCCGGGCTACCCGAAGCCAGGAGGTGCATGTCCAGGCCACCCAGAATGCACATGCGCTGCCCATACCTGGCTTTGACCTCGACCATGGGCAGGATAGCATCCTCGTAGGAGTGCTTGGCATCGATGCCCACATCGTCGATGAGGTCGTCCATCACCCTTTCCAAGTTGCCGCAGGCATGCAGGATGAAGGGCAGGCCCTGGGCATGTGACGCGTCCACGAACCGTTTTGTCCAAGGCAAGACGTACCGGCGCAGAGCACCTGGCGAGATCAGAGTACTGGTCTTGAAGCCCATGTCATCTTCGATTGTGATGGCACCCACACGCCTCATCCCCGCCAAGCGGTCCACCAACTCCAGGGTATGCTTGCCCACCCGCTCAGCGATGGCGCCAACCAGGTCAGGGTCATCGGCCAGAGCGTAGCACAAGGTCTCAAGGCCCATCAGTTTCATAAGCCAGTCCATCGTTGATCCGGATCATCTCCTCATGGCTGAGTCCATCCGGCACGACGACCTCGGCGCCGCTGGCGGACAGGCGCACGGTGTACCCGCCCGGAAGCCCCTCGGGCCCGGGGGCATGGACAATCTCGCCGCTGTCGAACAGGATGGCCAGTACATTGCGCACGGCACAGGAAGCGATCCACTCCTGCTGGCTGCCCCGCAGGGGATCCGGCGCAACGTTGTAATCCGGGACTCTTGACCAGATGTCCTCCTCAATGTCGAATTGGTCGGTGACGTCTTTGTCAAACACCCGGATGTTGAGGTGATAGGGCACATTGCGCGCTGTACCGGTTTCGGTTATGGGCGGGAACATGCAGTGATGTCCTACCAGTGAGATCGAAACGTTATTGGGCGGCACCTGCAACCTGTCGCTCACGATGCGGATGATCATCGGTTCCAGCAGGGCAGAATTGCCCATGCCCACGGTGGGGGCCAGGCCTACCTTCGCAAGTACTGGATTGACCACATCCGGATGGGATCCATTGACGACGTGGGTTTCGATCCCGGCTAGATCGATGGCCTGCATCAGCTTGTAGGTCAGAACCAGATTGGTAGGCGCCCAAGGCCCGGTTCCGGATCCTGGGTAGGTATCGTAAATCCGGCTGCGAACCTTCTCGGGAATCTGATGCACGATCCACCAAGACTGCAGCGTGGTCTGATTGAGGATCACATCGGGTCGAAGCTTACGCAGCAGACTTGCAGTACCACGGATGTCGTTGAGGTCCATGCCCTGGTGCTGAATGCGTGGATGCCGAATGGCCCCGGCCTGAAAAAAGACGTCGTAGTAGGCGTTGGACACCTTGTCTCGGGCAAGCTCCTCACGCAGGTCAGCGCCGACAACCTCAATGCCAGGATAGCGGGCTAGCAGGTGCAGGGCATAGCCACCAACACCCCCCAGGCCGATGACGAGAATCCTCTTATTCAGAGAGACCCTTTCTGTCATGGGTTGATCCATCCATTATGAACTTCACACTGCCTCTGCTGTGCCATCGCCATCCTCAAGATCTGTGATCAGTTCGTCAAGGCCCAGATTCCTGAGTGTCTCGGGCAGCGGCTTGCCTGTCGCGGGGTCCCAGCCCATCTCCGTGTAGTAGGTCTCGAGCATCAGGCTCCATTTCTCCATGATGTCCTTACCGGCGGCTGGGCCGTCTATGGGCACCGAACCATATTTCTTGGACGGGCGCTCATCCTCCTTGCGCATCCCATGCCGGAAATTAAATACGCGCAACTGGTTGACGATCCGACGGCCGACGGTAAAGGCGTCGGCCAGCGACAGATCCCAGCCGGTGACAGCATTCAGACACTCGAGTTGCAGTTTCGGATCCGCTGCCACAAAGCGACATGTACCGAGGCAATCGTCAAATTGTCGAATGCCGTTAAAGCGGGCGTTTGTAGTTGCCACTGCCTCGTGGGAGAAGGGATCGGCCAGAGGTGGCTGATCCACCAATTGGGGATGGACACCAGCCCAAGACGACTCGAGTGTGCTCGTATTGGTCACCACCGTATCAAAGAGCTCCACCCAGCGACCACGATGGTCGTGAGTCCTTGGGCTGGCCCCTTTCTGGGTGAATACCGCCAGATCGACCGCATCGTCCCCGATTTGCTGAGACGCCCGCATAACTCCCTCAGCCAGGATATCGCCAATCCCCTCTCGGGTCGCAATCTTTTGCAGCAGAGTGCGTGCCGCCTCTACGTTACCCCATTGCAGGTCCAAGCCATCGAAATCGCTCCGGGCCAGGAGGCCCTTTTCGTAGCATTCCATCGCCCAGCCGACCGTCCAGCCGGCTTCGTTGCAATCCATACCCAGGCGGTCGACCTCTCTGGTCAGCATCACAACCGCACCCAGGTCTGTGTTGCCGATCTGTGGTCCCCAGGCGGCGACTTGTTCATATTCGGGCTCTTCGCCCACAAATCCCGTATAGGGTCCCTCCGTGACAGTGACCTCTTTCACGTGAGCGAAGCGGCACTGGTAGCAGGGCACAGATCGCAACTCGAAGTGGGTACGCATGTATTGTCCATTCATGCGCGCATGTTCGGGAAAAACATTCGTGGTGTAGTTCTTGACCGGTAGGAATCCAGCATCGTGAACACCCGAAAACCCGCCAGCTGTGCCCCATTCGTACACCGTGCCAAAGGTCTTGGCGTGCTCGAACATGGCCAGGTTGGCTGCTTTCAGGCGCTCACGATCGTGGATAGGGAAGTTGATTTTGCCCTTGTAGGCCACCACGGCCTTAACGTTCTTGGAGCCCAGAACGGCGCCTAGCCCGTTGTGAGCCGCAAGGTGCCCGCCGTCCCCACCGATGGCGGCAAAGCGGACGCGATGCTCACCTGACGGGCCGACGCCATAGACACTGACCTCGCGGCCCTTCACCCCTAGCTCCTCGCGCAAGCTATCCTCCAGGTCAAAGAGGTCCTTGCCCGCCAGGTGCCGGGCATCGCGCAGTTCGGCTTTCCCATCCTTGATCCAAAGGTAGACCGGGTGCTGCGCCTGGCCCTGAAGAATGATGCCATCAAACCCTGAGAACTTGAGGTAAGCGCCGAAGAAGCCGTTGGCCTGTGAGCATCCGGCCAGATTGGTCATGGGTCCCTTCGTGGCAACATTGAAGGTCCCCGCGCCGTACACCCCACTGCCGGCCAGTGGTCCGGATGTCCAGATGATGGGGTTGTCTGGGTCTGACCATTCGACGCCCGGCGGCACCTCCTCATAGAGGATACGCGCGCCAAAGCCGACACCTCCAACCCATTTTTCGACGAAGGCCTGCCCCAGCGGTTCCTCTCCCATCTCACCAGATGACAGGTCCACCCGCAGGATTCTGCCTACATAGCCACCAATGTCCATCGTGTGTCCTTCCTTTCAGCCATTTGCAGCCCACTTGGAACGGGCATCCCGTCGCGCGGTGCACGTTGTTACTCACCCAGAATCAGTCGTCGCATCTCGGGAATCGAGTGTGCCCGCCGAGTCACATAATCGAGCCCGGCCTCCACCGCCTCAACAAGAGCCGGGATGCCGCCAAAGCGCTCCACTTCACTGGGAGCCGGCTTGAATCGCAGCCAGATGCTGGCCCCTGGCCCCCCCAGAGCGTTTACGCTGATGATGCCCTTGTACTCCAGCCAATAGAGGCCGACACCGGCCGTCACCTCAGCGGGCACAATCGGCAACCCGCCGTCGCTCGACATAGTGGATGCCAGCATTTCGTATGCGTTCTCGGCCGGGATGCTCGCTCCCAGCGCCGAGCGTACCACCCGTTCGGGACCGAACCGTTCACAAAGCCGTTGGTAGATCTCCATCCCCAGCTCAACCTCGCTACGCAGGTGGTCAGGGTCAAAGTGGATGAGAGATGACCACACACCTAGGGCCAGGGGTGGGCGAGCCTCAAGCCCCAGCTCAGTGGCTTTGGCCGCGATACGCCCCACCAGATCGGCCCGTCCTACCATCAGACCAGCCCTGGGGCCGCCCATCCCGGCTTTGTCGCAAGCGGTCACTCCCACGTCCACGCCCGTTTCCAGTGTCT
>JASFOV010000247.1:0-6853 GCA_050116355.1 Anaerolineae bacterium | reverse complement strand
GGGCGTAGGGCCAGGGGACAGACTCCTCACCATTTGCCACTGCTGTCCCTGCTGCTGCCTGTGGCGAACCTTGCCCCACCTCGCTCCACAGATCGGCGACAAGGTCCAGCGGATGCCCGGTGTACGCATCCGTGTGACCGAGCGGTGCGTTGGCTGTGGCGCCTGCACACGGGAGGTCTGCTTTGTCGATGCCATCCACCTAGAAGGAAGCCGTGCCGTGATCGACACAGCGTGCCGGGGATGCGGGCGCTGTGTCGCTATCTGTCCCCAGGGTGCCATCGAGCTAACCGTCGAGCACAACCGGTTTGTGCAAGAGTCAATTGCACAGATTTCTCCATTGGTGGATATCACATGAGAGAGGGAATACAGTGACCCGTCAAGTCAGTCAGAAATTTGCCTTTGCCATCCTGACCATCTTGGCGGTGATCGTCGTGATCCCTGTTGTTCTGGTCGTAGCCTACATTGTGCTGCAGGGTATCAGCGCTATCAGTTGGGATTTCCTGACAGCTTTTCCGAGCAACGGCATGAAGGCAGGCGGCATCTTGCCCGCGGTCATTGGCACCGTTATCCTGACCTTTGGGACTGCCATCGTCAGCATTCCCCTCGCAGTGGGGGCCGCCATTTATCTGGCTGAATACGCGCGCGATACCTGGTTCACGCGCTCCATTCGTTTGGCCATCATCAATTTGGCGGGGGTTCCATCGGTGGTCTATGGCCTGTTCGGCCTGGGGCTTTTTGTGCTGTTCATGGGCCTGGGGACGAGCATCATTGCTGGCAGCCTGACCTTGGGCCTGATGACGTTGCCGGTGGTCATTTCGACTGCCGAGGAGGCATTGCTGACCGTGCCCCAGCGCTTCCGTGTCGTGAGTCGCAGCCTGGGCGCGAGCCGGTGGCAGACGATCCGGCACATCGTATTACCCAATGCGCTACCAGGCGTACTGACCGGCGTCATTTTGGGCCTGGAGCGCGCGGCAGGCGAAACCGCCCCGATCCTATTCACCGTGGCGGCCTTCTACCTACCGCAGCTGCCCAGCAGTGGCTTCGATCAAACCATGGCTTTGCCCTACCACCTCTACGTCATTTCTACCCAGGTGCCCGGCATGCCACTGGAGATCCAATACGGTACGGCACTCGTGCTGCTGGTCCTTGTACTTGGCATGAACCTAGTAGCGACGATCATTCGCAGTCGCTTCCGCCGTAGACGGGAATGGTGAAGGTGGCAGCCAAGTTTTCGATCCGCAATCTCACGTTTCGTTACAATGGAGATGTCGCGCTGCGCGACATCACACTGGACGTTCCTGCCAACCAGATCACAGTCCTGTTCGGACCATCACACGCGGGCAAGAGCACGTTGCTGCGCTGCCTCAATCGTTTGAACGACCTGATCGAGAACGAGGAGATCGAGATCGATGGCCAAATTCTCCTGGATGGGCAGGACATCTATGCGCCGGGCACAGACGTGACCGAATTGCGGCGCCAGATAGGGATGGTGTTTGCCCTGCCCATTGCCCTGCCATTGACCATCTATGATAATTTGGCCTACGGTCCCCGCATGCGTGGCGAACGACGACAGGCCCGCCTGGACAATTTGGTGGAAAAGAGCCTGCGACAAGCAGCGCTGTGGGATGAGGTCAAAGATCGTCTGGGAGAGCCGGCGCTGCGCCTGTCAGGGGGACAACAGCAGCGCCTGTGCATTGCTCGTACGTTAGCGCTTGAGCCTGAGGTTGTCCTGCTCGACAACCCTACATCGGGCCTCGACCCTCTTTCGACAGCAAAGGTCGAAGCTTCGCTCCAAGACCTGAAGCAAGACTACACAATCGTGCTCGTCCCCCACAGTGTGCAGCAGGGCGCACGCGTGGCCGACGTCGCCGCGTTCCTCCTCTCAGGAGCATTGATCGAGTCAGGCACCGGAGAGCAGATATTCACTCGCCCCAGCCAACCACAGACCGATGATTATATCACTGGCCGCTTTGGATGAGCGAGACCTACGAAGGATCGGCTAACTCGATTTCCTGTGTCTCGGGACTCGTATCCGACCCGCTGGGCTCGTCAGACTGGAGGGGCTCTTCCTCCGCCGTCCCTCTCTCAGCTTCCCCAACGGCTATCGCTTCCGCGTGCTCCTCAGCTTCATCGGGCTCTACGGGTTCGTTCCCTTGCTCCCCTGCCGCTGCTGGCTCCGGCCTTCCGGCTTCTGGTTCGATGGGTTGCTGGGTGAACTTCCACCACAGTACGACCAAGCTGCCGCCGGCCACCAGGGCCAAGACAAAGTCCAGGGCCTGGGCCAGGCGCCACGGCCCGAGATAAATAGCCTCGTCGCCACGGGTGAACTCCAGAAAGAACTGCCCGCCGAAGTAGATCAAGCCGTACATCAAGAACGCCGCCCCGGCAAAGGGCCACCGGTTGCGCATCAGCATCACCAAGGCGAACAGTACCAAGGCAAAGATCAACCCAACGACCTGGGTAGCAAAGCGCGAGGCCACGACACCGTAGATGTCAGGCAGGACGGCGTAGCCCCATCCTTCCCCAAGCAGGCCATAGGCACAGCCTCCCATCAGGCAGGCCAGCCAGCCAAAGGCGATGCCCAATGACAGACCGGGTGTCAGAACATCGGCCAATTCCCAGACAGGCACGGATGGTTCCCGGCGGCGCTGGAGCGCGGCAAAGATGACCATCACCAACAGACCGCCCAGCAGGGCGCCGTGGAAGGACAGTCCACCTTCCCAGATGCGCAGCGCGCGGAGCCAATCCTCGCTAAACACGCGCCAGTTGGCCACAACGTAGCCGATCCGTCCACCGATGACGCCCCCGATCACGGTCCACAATCCCATATCCAGTGCCAGTTCGCCACTGCCAAGGCTCCGTCGCCCCTCGAAATAGGTCAACACCAAGCCCAGGATCAGTCCTAGGTCTAGCAGAACGGTATAGGTGGGAACACTCAGATTACCAATGGTGAACAACGTCGGGTGCATGTTGGCTCCTGGTTAGGGCAGTGACCGCCTACTCCTGTAACCCATCGACGATCCGCGCGTATCGATCGCCCACTTCCTCCGCTTCCGACTCGGACCGCGCTTCAGTGTAAATATGAAACCGTGGAAAGTCGGGATCGGGCAGGATCAAGACCCATTCATGCTCGCCCAGTAGGATCTTGATGCCGTCGATCAGGTCAGCGCGCCGATCCTTGTACTGTTGGTTCAGCAAGCGCATGACCTTGCCTTTCGCCTCCCAGGGACACGAGACTTCTCGATGGCTGACAAAGAAGGGGGGCAGCCCATCGACCACCTCAGCCAAGGTCGTCTCCTGTTTGGTCAGGAACTCGAGTAGCTTAACGGTCGCTATCAAACCATCAATGGCCGCCTGGAACTGGGGGAAGATATAGTTGCCCCCACCATCGGCGGCCATGACTACCCCTTCACGGGCCGACACGCTCATCAAGTCGCTGGCATCCATTTTGCAGCGCACAACTTGCCCGCCATATTCGGCCGCGATCTTTTCGAAAACGCTGGGCATGTGCACCGGCACAACCAAGCTGCCACCCTGCTGGGCCCGCAGGGCCAAGGTGGCCAGGGCCGCGCTGGCCTTCAGCTCGGATACACGCTGGCCGCGACGGTCGACCAAAAAGATCTTTTCACCGCCCACATCCAGACGCACGCCCAAGTGGGTGTCGAGCACACCGGTAATGAGTGTCAGCTCCTTCAGTTCCTTTTCGAACTCGGGTGGTGACAGCGACATCTTGTCACCATCCACATGGGAAGCCAGCGGCACCACTTCCACGCCCAGTTCGGACATGATGTGCGGCAGCACCTCTGCTGTGGGAGCATAGGCATAGTCCACAACGATACGGAATTTGGCCCGCCGGATGGCCTCCACATCTACCGCCTTAAAAAAGCCCTGCGTATAGGTTTCGATGACCCGGGGCGCATAGTCGATGGTGCCTATCTCATCCAAGTACACGCGGCGGAAATCTTCGCGGAAAAAGACCCGTTCGATGCCACGCTCAGCGTTCTTGCTCAAATTCTGCCCCTGATCGTCAAAGAAACGGATGTCCACGACCCGTTGGTCAAAGGGAGACAGTCGCACGTGGACGCCGGCCGCCGCACCGGTTGCCTTGGTGAAATAGCGGGCGACCGGAATCGGCATAGAGCGTAGGTCGGCGGCATGAATGCCGGCCGAAGGAAGGCCCGAGATTACAGCGCGCTTGATCATGCGTGGGCTGCGGTGCGGGTCGCGATTGATCGTGACCGTACTGCCCTTAGGCAGGGTCGCGCCAAATGCGGCGCCCATCCTGGCCGCAAACTCGGGTGTCAAATCAACATTCACCACGCCGGTGACACCAAAGCGGCCAAAGAGCACCCGGCGACCACGCGCCCCCCAGATAATACTGTTCTTGACGGTGGCGCCCGGCTCGATCTCCTTCTCCGGCCAGATTTTTACGTTGGCGTGGAGCACAGCGCCCTCGCCGACGATCGTATTATCGCCGAGGACAACCCCCTCGAACAAGACCGCCTTGCTCTTGACAGTGGACTGGCGGCCGATGATGGCGCCCCGAACTTCGGCTCCTTCGCCAATATAGCAATTGCGCCAGATGATGCTGCGATCGATGTGCACGCGGTTATCCACAATGGTATAGTCCCGGATGACCGATGGTCCGTGGATGATGACGCCGCCCTTGATCTTGACTTCGTTGCCGAGATAGATGGGGCCATACAGTTGGGCGTCAGGCGCGATTTGGACGTCTTCGCCAACCCACACGTCGCCGCCGATGTGCTTGCCCGGCTCCTCGGTCTGGACACGGTGGTAGAGCACATCGCCACTGGCCCGCATGTACTCGCTTATATCACCAACATCTGTCCAGTTACCATCTGCCACATACCCATACAGCGGCCGATCGGCTTCCAGCAATTGGGGAAATACATCTTTACTCCAGTCAGTCTTGACACCTTCCTCGATCAGATCCAGCACTGCGGGATCGATGACATAGATTCCGGTATTGACCGTATCGGAGATTACTTCACCCCACGACGGTTTCTCCAAGAACTGGGTAATCTTGCCACTGGCATCGGTAATGATCACGCCATACTCCAAGGGATTGGGCACACGGAAGAGGGTCAATGTCGCCTCTGATCCCTTCTCTTGATGGAAATCAATAACCTTCTGCAGGTTGATATCGGTCACTGCATCGCCACTGATGATGAGGAAAGGCTCATCGAGATACTCCTGCGCATTTTTGACGCTACCAGCCGTACCGAGCGGGGTTTCCTCGATGGCATAGTTGATCTCCATACCCAAGCCCTGTCCATCGCCAAAGTAACTCTGGATGACGTCGGGCATGAAGTGAAGGGTAATCACCACGTCGGTGATACCGTTGCGCTTGAGCAGATCCAAGATGTGGGCCATGACCGGCTTGGAGACCATGGGGACCATCGGCTTGGGGCGACCGATGGTCAATGGCCGCAAGCGCGAGCCTTCACCACCGGCCATCACGACTGCCTTCATTGTTTGCTCCTTTCCTTGGAACCGAGATAATGAACCCGTGTACCATCATGCTTTCGAACAGTGATGGATGTCAGCCCTTAGATGCAGAACGGTGACACATCGTCTGACAAACCCGTGCCAATTGAAACTTCAGGCCAAATGGAGGTGCGACCAACACTGACAGCCAACCCGTTTGAGATGGGCGCTTTGTATGTGCGGCTGCCCAGTACCTGTCCATTATACTCCAAAGAGGACCTGACGGCAAGCGCGCCACAGGTTGCAGTGACACTGTTTGACAAAACCCTCAAAGAAGATTACAATAACTTGGAAATGCGTATTATGCGAAAGGAGTTTGGGCGGATGACGATCGAGCAGTTGAGCCTATTTCCAGGCGAGGCACCTCAGACAGTCAGCCAGCGTACCGATCTAGTCGCTACCTCTCCCTTGAGCACCGCGATGGACCGTTTTCGCGCTCATTTGGTCAACCAGGAGTATGCTGAGAACACTGTCAAGTCGTTCATGGGGGACTTGGGCATTCTGAGCCGTTATTTGGCCAACGATCCCCCCGTAAACCAGATCAGTATCAAGACCTTGCAGAATTTTCTCCACTGGCTCCAGCACGATCGGGGCAAGCCCTGCAGTCCCAAGTCATACGCGCGGCGGCTGACTACGCTCAAAGTGTTTTTTGCCTGGCTCGCGGAACAGGGCGTTCTGCCCGCCGACCCGGCCGCACCCCTCGTTCACAAGCCGGTCCACACCCCTTTGCCCCGCGTTCTGTACGACGAACAGATCGAGCAGGTGCTGGCCATCACCCGCCAGATGATGGCCGGCAGCCCACCCGAGGAAGAGCCCGATCCCCGGCCTCATCTGCTCGTCACGCTGCTGTTGCACACGGGCATCAAGAAACAAGAATGTATGGGCATCCAGCTAGCCCACATCGACACCTCCAACCCGGCAGCGCCCGTACTCAATATTCGGTACGATAAGCCACGCATGCACTACAAGGAGCGGCGGCTGCGCCTGCCAGCTGACTGGCTGCGCACCCTACAGCAGTATCGTCAAATCTACGAGCCGCAAGACCACCTCTTTCCCTGTACCGCCCGCAACCTGGAATACGTACTGGCCAATGTCGCCCAGAAGGCTGGCCTATCCGATGGCCTATCCTTCGAGATGCTGCGTTGGACCTGTGCTCTCCACGATTTCCAAAGACGCATGGATCCCGACCGCCTGCGACGCAAGCTGGGGCTTTCCCAGATGAGCTGGCGCGAAACGGAGCCCAAGCTGGTAAAGCTAGCCGAACCGCCGCTCTAGAGGCCGAATTGTTTGGCGTCCAGCACGAGACGTGGTATACTTTGATTGACAATGCCCGAAACCGAAAAGG
>JASFOV010000246.1:0-6925 GCA_050116355.1 Anaerolineae bacterium | reverse complement strand
GCGGGCCGAGATCGAGGGGGAAATGGGTGATAGCCATCCTGGGTTGCAGGCGCGGTTGATGAGCCAAGCGCTGCGCAAGCTGAGCGGGGCGATCAAGGTGAGCAACACGGCGATGGTGTTCACCAACCAGTTGCGGCACAAGATCGGGGTGATGTTTGGGAGTCCGGAGACGACGTCGGGGGGTATGGCGCTAAAGTTCTACTCGTCGGTGCGGATGGACATCCGGCGGATCCAGGCGATCAAGGATAGCGGAGATGTAGTTGGGAACCGGACCCGGGTGCGGGTGAAGAAGAACAAGGTGGCGCCGCCGTTCAAAGAGTGCGAGTTTGACATCATGTACGCCGAGGGGATCAGCAAGGAAGGGGATGTGCTGGACCTGGGAGTTGAGCTGGACTTGATCGATAAGCGAGGATCCTGGTACTCGTACAAAGAGGAGCAGCTGGCGCAGGGACGGGAAAACGCCAAACAGATCCTGCGTGAGAATCCTGCCCTATGCTGGGAGATTGAGAACGCAATCCGCCAGGAAATGGGACTGCCGGAGGTGGCCGCGCCCGTCGAAATGGACGAGACGGACGAAGAATAAGAAGGTCCTGATTCACCACCACGCGCGCAACCTTTCGTGGAGAGCAGGATTTATGGACTAGCGGCGTAACCGGTGCGGTCTGTGTTCTGATTTGCGCCAAGGCTTACATAGCGAAGATATGGTGGGCTGGGCATCACAGTTGCAGATAGACCGAGTAGATAATCGACGATAGGATTGACCTTTGAGAACACCTAGCAAGGCCCGAACGAGAGAGGGCCAGGAGTCAAAGCTGAAAAGTTTCAGCGAAGCCTCGATTTTCTCTCATCTCCGGCAGGCTTGACGCCGGGATTGTAGTTTGTTGGTAGCGTGGAGAACGACGTAGAAGCGTTGGAGGTGTCGGCAGAGTATCCAGACGAAGGGATTTGGTTGACTGCGACCCGCACGAGCGGAATCTAAGGCGTTCTCCGCCAAACGGCTGTTGGTACAAGGGACGATCCGTCAAAATTGATCTATTTGGGATATCTGTTCCCTCTGGAAACGATCTCCAGAAGGAGGGTGGCGGCTGTGGTGCAACCAGGCACCATGGCCGTTTCTTGTTTATTGGGGGAGCGCATTACCAGATGGCAGGCAAGATCACGGCGCTCAAGGTTCAGAAAAAGAACCGGGATCGCGTCAGCGTCTTTTTAGATGACCGTTTTGCCTTTGGTATTCCAGCTATTGTGGCTGCGCGTCTGAAACGGGGGCAGTTGCTCTCGGATGAGGAGATCGAAGCTCTCAAGGCCGAAGGCGAGAGCGAGAGTGCCTACAGTCGGACCTTAAACTATTTGTCCTATCGTCCCCGTAGCCAGGCCGAGATTGTGACCTATTTGCAGAAACGCGAGGTGTCCGCGGAAGGGATCGATTTGATCGTGGAACGCCTAGAGCGGGCAGGGCTACTGGACGACGAGGCATTTGCCCAATATTGGGTTGAGAATCGCGAGCGATTCCGTCCCCGTGGACCGCGGGCCTTGCGCTATGAATTGAGACAGAAGGGCGTCAGCGCCCAAGTCATTGAGCAGGCCTTGGATGGGATGGATGTTGTTGGCAGCGCGCACCGGGCCGCTGAAAAGAAGGTGCGGCAGCTACGGAATGTTGATGAGCAGACCTTCCGGCGGAAGCTGATGGACTATTTGGCGCGCCGGGGGTTTGATTACGCGGTGGCACGGGAAGTGACCGATCGCCACTGGCGGGAACTGGCTGCTGATGGCTGAACAGGCCAAGGCGGCAGCCTTGAACCAGCTCCGTGTGGAGGCTGGCTGAACACAGAATAAACGAACGGGATACGGAAAGGAACAAGGGACATGCAAGGAGCGATTATTGGGATCGTTGCAGCTCTGGTTGGCCTGGCGATCGGTGCTGCAGCGGGCTACTTCTACTTTCAATACCGTAGCCGGATTATGGTCGATGGCGCGGAGCGACAGGCTGAACGTATCATAGGCCAAGCCGAGACCGAGTCCAAGGAGCTGCTGGTGCAGGCCCGCGACCAAGTCTACCAGATGCGGAGTGAGGCCGAACAGGAGAGCAAACAGCGTGAACGGGAATTGCGCCAGGAAGAAAATCGTCTTCAGAAGCGTCGGGATAACCTAGACGAACGGGTTGAACGCCTTGAGTCACGGGAGCGCCAGCTCAGCCAGCGCCAGAGCAACATAGATAAGCGGTACAACCAACTCCAGCAGCTTGAAGAAGAGCGGATGGCAGAACTGCAACGCGTAGCAAGCATGACCCAGGACGAAGCGAGAGCAATGCTCCTGCAGACTGTAGAGCAAGAAGCGCGCCAGGATATGGCGCGTGTCATCCGCGAGGTGGAGGCGGAAGCCCGAGAAGAATCAGAGCGCCGCGCCCGCAAGCTAGTGACAATGGCTATTCAACGCATTGCCTCCGATCAAGTCTCGGAGGTTGCGGTGTCCACTGTCCCATTGCCCAGCGATGACATGAAAGGACGCATCATTGGGCGGCAAGGACGCAACATCCGCGCCCTGGAGAACGCCACCGGCGTCGATCTAGTGGTGGACGATACCCCCGAGGCGGTGCTGTTATCGTGCTTCGATCCTGTACGGCGCGAGATTGCCCGCGTTGCCTTGACCAAGCTGATCCTCGACGGGCGGATCCATCCAGCCCGTATTGAGAAAGTTGTGGCCAAGGCCAAGGATGAAGTGAACCAGATCATCCGCGAGGCGGGCGAGCAGGCGACCATTGACGCTGGAGTGCCGGGCCTCCATCCCGAGATTCTCAAGCTGCTGGGCCGTCTCAAGTTCCGGACCAGTTACGGACAGAACCAACTCGATCATGCTGTCGAGACCGCACACCTGGCAGCGATCCTGGCTTCGGAGTTGGGCGCCAATGTTCAAGTGGCCAAGGCCGGTGCCCTGCTACACGACCTGGGCAAAGCTGTGGATCACGAGGTGGAAGGTCCCCATGCGCTCATTGGCGCAGACTTGGCCAAGCGGTACGGAGTGTCGCAGGCGGTCATCCAGTGCATTGCGGCCCACCATGGCGAGTCCGAGTCAGACTCGCTGGAGGCCGTGCTGGTTGAGGCAGCCGACGCCATTTCGGGTGCACGCCCCGGTGCGCGGCGGGAGTCGCTGGAGACCTACGTTAAGCGGATCAAGGCCTTGGAGGATGTAGCCAGCTCGTTTGACGGCGTGGCCGAATCGTACGCTATCCAGGCTGGGCGCGAGATTCGCATCATTGTCAAGCCGGATGAGATCGATGATCTGGCTTCCATCCAGCTGTCGAAGAATGTAGCCAAAGCGGTAGAGGAGAACCTGCAATATCCGGGTCAGATCAAGGTCACCGTGATCCGCGAGACACGTGCCATTGATTTTGCCAAGTAAGGTAGAACCGGCGGGCATCCCGCAATAGGATGCTGGGCGCAGAAGCCCAAGCATTCGGAATCACAGCGTTTCACGACGGTAGAGGAACCATAGGACAGTGAAAGCAGGGGGTGGGGGTGCGGATAGCAGCCCACCTCCTGCTCTTTGGTAGTAGTTCCGACGAATTGCAGTTACTCATAAGCTTAATTTTCCCCGGTTTCTCGCCAATTTCATGCATTGACCCTTGCTTTTCTGCGCGATTTCGTGTACAATGTTTGTAGGAGTCAGGGCTCCAGTTCTCTCCAAAATAGTCAACGGCCGACGATCCATATCTGCATAGACATCGGCACACACATCTTGTGGTCGCTTCCAACGAACCTGCATCGAGCGGCGAGGAGGCATCGAAATGGCAGATATTATCAGGGTGGCAGCGCAATCGAGGTCAACGGCTGTGGCGGGGGCCATTGCAGGTGTTGTCCGCGAGCAAGGTCGAGCAGAAGTCCAGGCCATTGGTGCCGGAGCGGTAAACCAAGCCGTCAAGGCGGCAGCAATTGCCCGAGGGTTTCTGACGCTGGATGGGATCGACGTCATCTGCATTCCAAGTTTTGCAGATGTAGAGATTGGAGGGCAGGAACGGACCGCGATCCGGATCACTGTCGAGCCCCGCTGAGCGGGCCCAACTGAAAGCCCCCGGCTATCTTGTCTGCCGGGCTAGGAGCGTCGTCTGCCGCGGCGGCGACGCCTAGAGCTGGGCGCGGTCTTTGTGGCTGGAGCTTGCTTGCTCAAATCCTCCAGAGGGATCTCAACGACTCCCTGATTTTCGAGTTCGACGTCGACGCTCTCCTTGAGAAAATTACGATTGACCACTTTGCCCCGTCCCAGCGGGGTATCGATGATCTTGTTCCTTCTGGGCATCTTGCCTTTGAGATCGGCGTAATACTCATTTTCGTAGGCTAGGCAGCAGAGCAATCGCCCGCAGATGCCCGAGATCTCCATCGGGCTCAGCGGTAGTTCTTGTTGTTTGGCCATCTTGATCGATACGGGCCTGAACTCGGTCAGCCACGAGGCGCAGCACAAATGCCGACCACAGCGTCCCATGCCCCCCATCAATTTGGCCTCGTCGCGGACGCCGATCTGTCGAAGCTCAATGCGCGCTTTGAAGGAACGAGCCAAGTCCTGAAGCAGTTTGCGAAAGTCCACACGCTTCTCAGCAGCAAAGAAGAACACTAGCCGCGATCCATCGTAGTTGTACTCCGCGCGGACCATCTTCATCGGTAGCTTGTGCTCGGCGACTTTTTGCTTGCACTTCTCCAATGCATTCTGCTCTCGGTAGCGGTAGTAGGTCATCTGCATGAGATCGAGCGCTGTGGCCCGCCTGCGGACGCTCTTGAGGCGCCCGACAATCTCGTCGCTGTCGACCTGGCAAGGGGGAATGACAACCTTGCCCGCTTCCTCGCCCCGCGATGTCTCTACGACGACATACTCGCCGGGCTTGAGATCGTCAACATCAGTCGGATCGAAGTAATAGACCTTTGCTGCTGGACTAAATCGAATACCTACAACCAGTGGCATCTTGTTCCCTTTCCAATCTCTCTACACCGGCTGTCCATCTGTCATCTGCCAGCGTGGCAAATGCAGCATTAGGCCCTCTAGGGCCAGCCGGGTGTTCACATTGTCTTCCAGTTGAGCTGCCGTCTCCTGGAGTGCGCTCAGACCCTGCCAAGCTTGAGTCGTGTTGCTCTGTGCAGCCAGCGCCCGCAGTTCGTGAATCCGATCCACGTTCAATACATGGGTCTCGGTCTGGCTGCAGACTAACAGTAAATCCCGCCACCACAGCATCCAAACCTCGAGTAAGCGACGAGCACCTGCAGAATCACGACCGGTTTGCTGGGCGAACGAGAATCGCTGTACGCAGTCAGCGGACAGGACGCGGTACAAGGCATCCAAATCTCGCGCGCGCTGCTCCATGGTGCTTTCGTGCTCGATGGCGTCGAATGCCCACCCGACCCGTCCTCCGGAGAGCCGGGCCAGCAGTTGAGCGGTATCGGCATCTACCCCCCGTGCCAGGAGGGCATTCTTCACGATCTGTTGGGCAGCAGGCCGGAGATCCAGGCGTTGGCAGCGCGAAATTACAGTGGAGGGCAGAGCATCGGCACTCACCGCAGTGAGGATGAGAACCACGTGCGCTGGCGGCTCCTCTAGAATCTTGAGCAGGCTGTTGGCTGCCTCGGTCGATGCACGGTCTGCTCTACGCAGGATGAACACGCGATAGCGTGCTTCGTACGGAGCGAGAAAAGCTTCTCGCCGCAGTGTTCGAATCTGATCGATCTTGATCGTCCGGCCATTGTCCTGGCTTTCGACCAAGTGAATATCTGGGTGTACGCGTCGCAGGGTTTTGACACAAGAGGGGCATGAACCGCAAGGCGGTGTAGCCCCCGTACAGTTTAGGGCCTGTGCCAGGCTCCAACCCAGCTTGGTCTTGCCGATCTGGGGTGGGCCGGTCAAGAGATATGCGTGCGCCGTGCGACCCCGCGCTAGAGCCTGGCGAAGCAGCGCCACGGCCCAATCATGGCCAACGATCTGCCCGTTCATATGCCTGTCTTTCGGTGGGTACCGGTTTCAATAGAGATGCAGTTGCCGGGGAGTTGGTGTGCGAAAGGATAACGGATAAGCCGTTCATTGGCCAAGTTGATACCCTCGCCCCCAGATATTGAGGATATGGCGTGGGTTCTTGGCATCATCCTTGATCTTGTTTCGTAGCCGATGAATACACGCTTTCACTGTACCGAGGCTGTTCTCGTCGATCTCGTCATAGTGCCACACTTCCAGGAGGAGTTCTTCTGGCGATACAATACACCCTTGTCGGGCAAACAAATAGGCTAGAACATCAAACTCCAAACGAGTCAGATGTGGATCATTGTTGTCTACCCACACACGACGGGCGCTGTGATCGATGGCCAGGTTGTCGTGCACCTGGACCATGTGTGGTGGACCAAGAGCGGTACGCCCTTCTAGGCCCCGCCGGACCCGCTGCCGGAACTCGGACAGGGCAAAGGGCTTCTCAATGTAGTCGAAGGCATGGCCTCGCAGGGCCTCTACCGCTGTCTCCACGGAGGCGTAGGCCGTAATCAAGATAACTTCTGTATCGAGGCTTCGCTTGCGGACATCCAACAAAAGGTCTATGCCCGAGACTCGGGGCATTTTGATATCGGATAATACCAGATCAAAGTGCTCCTGCTCCAAGACTTCTAGCGCTTCCTCGCCTTGTGAACATGTCCGGACGTCGTATCCTTCTTCAACCAGGATGTCGGCCATCAGCATGCACGTATCTCGATCGTCGTCTACTACGAGGATCCGTTTCGGAGACTCTTGCAAGATGTGCCCCTCCTCCCTACCGGTGTGTCTCCTGTGGCTTGCAGATGTGGTGGGCCGTGATCATATCATTGTGGCTTTCCCATACGGATTGCAGGCCCAGATTCCTTATCGCCTATTATAGGTCGAATGCGGCTCCTTGTCAACGGAAGCTAGCAACAAAGCACGGCTGTTGCAA
>JASFOV010000245.1:0-6947 GCA_050116355.1 Anaerolineae bacterium | reverse complement strand
CCGTGAATCCGGGGACCACTGGTTACATCGTCGTCGAACCAGCGCCTAGCCGCAATGTGCAGAACCACGCGTTTCTTTTTGAGCTGCCGTCGGACTGCACGGACGAGGCGGAAACCATCATGGTATCCGGCCACCTCAACCCCAGCACGGCTTGGCGCGGCGTGTATCCGAGCGAGACGGACTATCTCAACAACCTGAGCGGCCCGGTCTATGTCGACTTTGAGTCGGCGCCCACCCTGGGAACCATTGTCTACCTGGCCGACTACGAGTACGATGATGGGGGAGGTACGACGAGCGTCCGCACGCCACTGAGCGAGGCCTATGCGCTGCGCGGCTGGCTCAACAGCGCCTACCCGATTTCCAGCACCCAGATGTTCATCCGCCGCATCGACTTTGGCGAGGTATCGGTCGACAGCGATGGCAACTTGACCGACCCAACCAGTGACGATTTCAACGCCAAGTTGGCCAGCAAGCGCCTCTTGGACCTGCAGACCGACAGCTGGTACGAAGACTTGGTCGGCAACGAACGCAACATCCGGTACTATGGCATGATCGATGACGAGGCCGGATTCATGCGCGGCTCGGCGGCCGATATCCCCAGCAACGTCGCCTCCGGGCCCACCGGCGATCCCAGCGATTATTTGAACTTTACCTGGGACAGCGATAGCACCTTTGGCGACTGGTATGGCGGTCACGAGATCGGCCATACTTTGGGACGCAAGCACGTCGCCTGTAGCGGTCGTGAAGTGGGACCGGATGGCAACTATCCCCACAGCGGCGGTCTCATCAGCACGGATACCAGCGGCGACGGTGCCTTCTTTGGTTTCAACCGCGACGACTTGGTGGATGGGATCTATGGCCCGACTTGGAGCGACGTCATGACCTACTGCTCCTCGCAGTGGATCAGTGACTATACCGCCCATGGTATCCTTGACTATATGCAGGACAACTTTGGCGCGGCTGCCGCCCTTCCACGCGCGGCGGGTGATCACCTGGTGGTCTCGGGCATCATCGACCCGGGCAGTGATACGGCCCAACTCGAGCCGCTGTTTGTCGTGCCCGATCCGGTCGACGTCCCCACCCGGGTGCCAGGAGCGTACGATATCGTGCTGCGCAACGGTTCGGGGACCGAGCTGGCCCGCTACGCGTTCACGCCAGTGACCATGGAACCGGGCCCGCCTGCCGACGTTACACCCGACGGGCCAGGTCTGACCAAGCTCTTGATCTCGGAGATGGTGCCCTTTGTCAACAATACCGACCAGGTCGTCATCGAGGGGCCCTCGGGTAGCCTGGCACAGGTGAGCGCCGGTCCGGCAGCGCCTGCAGTGACCGTCCAATCGCCCAATGGCGGCGAGACGCTGAGTGGTGACACGATCGGTGTCAGCTGGACGGCCTCGGACGCCGATGACGACGACTTGGTGTTTAACGTCGCCTTTAGCCCGGACGATGGAGCCACCTGGGAAACGGTGGCTTTGGGGGTCACCGGTAATCAGGTGGATGTTCCCCGTGAGAACCTTCTCTCCACCTCGGGGCAGGGGCTATTCCGCGTGTGGGCCAGCGATGGCATCCACACCAGTAGCGATACTTCCGATGCAGGCTTTACAGTTACGACCCGGGCGCCGGATCTGACCATCGTCTCGCCCGCAGATGGTTTGACCATCGCCATCTCGCAGACCTTGAACCTGGAGGCGGTGGCCTACTCGGACATCGGCGGTTTCCTGGAGGGGGACAACGAAATCTTTTGGGTGTCGAGCATCGACAATCAGATAGCGACCGGTGCCCAGACCGCGGTCACGGGGCTCTCTGAGGGGGTGCACACGGTGCTTGTCCGGGCCACCGATGGCGAGCGCGACAGTTTCGACAGCTTCCAGGTAACGGTCGTAGCCGATCCCTCGCTGTTGCCTGAGAATGAGGATGAACTGGTGGTCGCCCCCCCAATGGTACCCTCTTATCCAGAACTGGGGATCACCCAAGCGGAGGTCTTTGTCGGGAACGCCAGTGGCACCAGTCCACTGGACTGGCAGGCGGTCACCCTTATTCCCTGGATCCAACTGGACAAAACAGAGGGAACGACGGCGGATCGAGTCATCGTCAGCATCGATACCACCGGTCTGGCGCCAGGTGCCTACAATGGCACCATCGGCTTTCTCACGCCAGACGTGCCTGACGGCAGCCTGCAACCGGTACAGGTGCACTTTGTCATAGAACCGGAGCCGGACCTGTCGTCGGTGTTCTTGCCGGCCGTCATCAAGGATGCTACACCCTAGCTCACTGGCCAAGTCTAGTGTTGGGGCGCCCGTCTGCTGAATCTCGAGTGGACGGGCGCCCCGTTTGTAGTGAACTTGGTCAAGACGGGACCCAGCGTGATGCTGCGGAACGGTCATACACCCCTTTGGCTTTCGCTCCCGGGCCCGATCTATGCTATAATGGGCCCCTGTCTATGGTAGAGGGGGAACCGTTCCAACCCCGCTGCCGTCTATGGTACGGTGGCTAGGTAAGCGGATGCGGGCCCTTCAGGGAGTTGGTGAAATGATCGGTAGTTTGCAGGGCATTGTCCTGGTGTTAATCGTGTTGGTGATCTCGATCAGTATTCATGAAGCCGCGCATGCTTGGTCGGCCTATGAGTTGGGCGATTCGACCGCCAAGAGCCAAGGTCGTCTGACGTTGAATCCCATCGTCCATTTTGATCCTTTGGGTGCGATCATGCTCCTCTTCATGGCTGTGGCCGGCTGGGGGATCGGCTGGGGCAAGCCGGTGCCGGTCAATCCCTACAACCTGCGGACCAATCCGCGCGTCGGGATGGGGCTGACGTCGGCGGCCGGTCCTTTTTCCAATCTGGTTCTGGCGGCTCTGAGCGCCATCCCGATACGCCTGCTGGGAGCGTCCATGCCCAATCTATTGGCGATGTTCCTCTGGACGATGGTCTCCGTCAATATTGCGCTGGCGCTCTTTAACCTGATCCCACTGCCGCCACTCGACGGCTTTAACGTGGCTCAGGGCCTCCTGGCAACGTTTCGCACGCGGTGGGCCTACGAGTGGGGCGACCGGCTGGCCCAGGTGGCGCGCTACGGGCCGATGTTGCTCTTGGCGGTTCTGGCGCTGGGTTGGTTTACGCCGATAAATCCCCTGGGTTGGCTGTTAGGTCCGGTGAGGAACGTCCTGATGGGGTGGCTTCTGGGCTGAGCACATGTCGGCCATCTATCGTGTCAGTCAATTCCTACGAGCTGTGGGAACCTGGTTCCAACCCGCACAGATCGATCAGGACGTGTTGGGTCGCTACCTGCCTGTGGACGCGGTACGCCTGTTTGAGGCCATGCCGCGCTATGACCAGCGGCACGCCCTGAGTGTCTTGCGCCTGTTGCGGGAACAAGGGCATACACAGCCCGACTTGATGGCCGCAGCATTGTTGCACGACGTGGGCAAGACGCGAGCCCCACAGGGAAGTCTGCACTTGTGGCACCGGGTGGCAACTGTTTTGATGCGCTCGCTGAGTCCACGTCTGGTGGAGCAGGTGGGCCGGGATGAGCCGGGCAGTTGGCGCCAGCCGTTCTTTGTGCAGGAGAACCATGCGGCCCTCGGCGCGGAATTGGCCCGGCAAGTGGGTTGCACACCGCGGACAGTGGAGTTAATCCGTTATCATGAGGACGCACTGGCTGGATCGAATGTTCCGCTGCTGGCCGAATTGCAGGCGGCCGATGCCGAAAGTTGAAGGTCTAGCAATTGAGGAGAAGATATGAGCACACCGAAACCACGCGTAACCATTGTGGGTTTGGGGTTGATCGGAGGGTCGATTGGCCTCGCCCTACGCCAGACGGATGTGGCGTCTGCTGTAACCGGGCACGATAAGGAGCCGTCCGTCTCCAAGGAAGCTAAGAAACTGGGCGCGGTGGACAAGAGCGAGTGGAATCTGATCTCGGCCTGTGAAGAGGCGGAAGTAGTGGTTCTGGCCATTCCCATGGCCGGTATCAAACCGACGCTAGAGGCGGTCGGTCCCTATCTGCGGCCGGGCACCGTACTTGTCGATACCGCAACACTCAAGGCACCGGTGGTCGCCTGGGCCGACGAGATTCTGCCCGATGGCATTCACTTTGTGGGTGCCAATCCCATTGTCTCCGCTCCTGTAGCAGCCAACGCTGGTCTGTCCGCGGCCCGGGCGGATCTATTCCAAGAGGGGCTGTTTTGTCTGACTCCGTCATCCAAGGCCGATCCCGCAGCGGTCAAGCTGGCTACGGATCTGATCACCATTCTTGGCGCCAGTCCGATCTTTTTCGATCCGGCTGAACATGATGGCCTGATGGCCGCTGTCGAACACCTGCCGCCGCTTCTGTCTCTGGCGCTGCTGGAAATGGCGAGCAGCCAGCAGACATGGCGCGAACTGCGCAAGGTGGCTGGCAATGTCTTTGGCGCGGCTACCGACTTGCCGCCGGACGATGCGGCCAGCTTTGGCGATTTGATCTTGGCCAACCGAGACAACGTTTTGCGCTGGCTCGACGTCTACACCGCATCCTTGACTTCGCTCCGCCAGGAACTGGTCGATGCGGATGCCGAAGCGATCGCGCAGCGCTTCGAGTCGGCCTTTGCAGAGCGTGACCGGTGGCTGGCCGATCGCCAGACCGGCAATTGGGAGGGCGTCAAGACGGAGCTGCCGGAGAAACCCAACTTTCTGATCGACACCTTTCTGGGTAGCTGGGGCCGCAAGCGTCTCCAAGGGAGGGATGATTAGGCGGTGCCCTTTGTCTACATGGTTCGTTGCAGCGACGGTACATTGTATACCGGCTGGACCGTCGACGTCAAAGCCCGGATCAAGGCCCATAATGCGGGCCAGGGCTCCGTATATTGCAAGTATCGCCGGCCGGTACGCCTGGTTTACCAGGAAGAGCTGCCCAATCGCAGCGAGGCACAGCGGCGGGAGCTGGCCATCAAGCGCCTGCCGCGCCGTAAGAAACTAGATCTGATCGCGCAGCAGCGGGCTGAGGTCTGAGACGGGGCCAGGCTGCGAGACAACCGCTGTATTGGCCATCCAAGCGGCGCTCATTGGTCGTCGACGCCTAGCGAACGGACAAGTTGCATCGAGATTCTATGAATTGGGAGGCATACGATGCCCAGCATCTCTCTCGTCCTACCGGCCTACAACGAAGCTGAAAACATCGAGCCGATGGTCGCTGAAGCGACCCCGGCACTCGCATCGGTTACGGACGATTACGAGATCATTGTGGTCGATGACGGGAGCGCCGACGATACTGCGGGTGTGACGCGCCAGGTAATGGAGCAGAATTCACACGTGCGGCTGATTGAGCATCCGGTCAACCAAGGCTTTGGAGCGGCCGTTTTCACCGGCTTTACCAATGCGGAGAAGGACTGGATCTTTTATACGGATGCCGACCGCCAGTTCGTGCTGAGTGAGCTGGAGCGCTTTGTGCCTTTGATGGATGACTACGACCTGATCGCCGGCTATCGCGCGCCCCGCCGCGACCCGTTCATGCGCGTGGTCTATGGCAAGGGATGGAGTGCCTTGTGCACCCTCGTCTTTGGGTATACGGTCCGCGATGTGGACTGCGGCTTCAAGCTGTTCCGCCGCGAGATCATCGAGGAGTTGGCCTCGTCCATCGCTTCGCGAGGTGCTACTTTTAGCATAGAGTGGCTGGCCCGTGCCAAGCGGGCCGGCTATCGTTTTGTGGAACTGCCCGTCACCCACCGGCCCCGGGTCGCAGGCAGCCAGACGGGCGCCAACATCGACGTCATTGTCCGGGCCTTTCGCGAGTTGATCGAGGTCCGCCTCCAACTGTGGCGTGAAGGCTCACCCCAGCAAAAGAACACGGACGAGGACGCGTAAGGCGGCGGTGCAGTCCGTTTCCTCCGCGTCGATCTGCGCATCCCCAAGAGGCTAGCCGACGATGTCCCAGCAAACCAGTGTCCCAGCCCGGTCTGGCCTTCAGGCCACACCGCGCCTGGCAGGCCTCGATCGCTGGCTGCTGGTCGCCCTCATCTTGCTGGCGTTTGGGCGCGGTATTTGGCAGCTCGGCACCAAGAGCCTGTGGTGGGATGAGAGTCTGAGTCTGCACCGCGCTCAAGGCTCGCTGCCGTACGTGCTGTCCAACAAGATCGTACTGACCGACACCATCTATGACGTCGATACCATCGACAATCACCCGCCTCTCTACTTTCTCATCCTGTGGGGGACGGTGCGGCTGCTGGGCCAGAGCGAGTCTGCGCTTCGCTTCCCCTCCCTGATCTTTGCGATGCTGCTCGTACCGCTGCTGTACGTCACGGGCCGTCGTCTGGTCGACCGCTGGGCGGGACTGGGTGCGGCGGCCCTGGCCGCCCTATCGCCCATGTATCTGTGGTATGGACAGGAAGCTCGACCCTATACCCTGCTGGCTCTCTTGAGCTTGCTGTCATTCTATCTCTTTGTGCGCATCTTTTTTGGCCCCTCTGGCTTGGCGGATCTCCGGCGACGTTGGCTATGGCTCGTTGCCTATGGACTGGTCACGGTTGGCTTGGTACTTACCCACCACCTTAGTATCCTGCTGATCGGCTTTCAGCTTCTGGTGCTGGGTCTGGCGGTTCTACAGAGAGCCCGGCGAAACCGGACGTTCTTGATCGTGGTAGCAGGGGTGGCCGTCGTTGCGGCCGCATCGGCGATCTATGCCTTTGTCACCCTGCCCCGCCCTAGGGCGAGCGCCGGCTATCGCTTTGTGCCCCTGTGGGAGATCCTGCGCGATGTGTGGAACTCGTTCAGCTTGGGTCTGTCGGTGGACGTCGGGGACTGGTACGTGTTGCTCATCGACTTGGTTTTTCTCCTCTTCCTGGTAGTGGGTTTCCTGCGGTTGGTCCGACCGGGGACATCACGCCGCTGGCACCGCTCTGGCTGGTTGCTGGTTGGCTACCTGGCCATGCCCATTGCTGCCATCTATGCCCTATCCTTTTTCCAGCCGGCCTACATGAAC
>JASFOV010000244.1:0-6968 GCA_050116355.1 Anaerolineae bacterium | reverse complement strand
GTGGGTGCCGGCCGGCAACGGGACGCCTTGCAGCAAATAGTCTACACGAGCGATGGGTACTGGCTGATCATCGATGCGCGCCTGCCAGCCCGGATAGAATGGCTGGCTGATGACCAACAATCCATCAGCGGTCGTGGTCGCCTCAAGCACCAGCCGGCCCGGCGCCGATTCCACGACCCGCGCTTCCTCTCCCTGCGCCTGGCTGCCGGGCAAGTCCAGAGACATTGCCTCCGGTGCCAGTACGGTCATTGCCCGGGGATCGAAATCCTCGGCGTTCAGCAGAGTCAAGGCTAGGGGGTCATCGGCGACGGTGGCCGCATGGACTACCCACGCCCGGGGCAGGGGATCACCCATCCGGTAGGCTTTGATGTCGCCCTCTTCGTACACGCGCTCCAGCCCCGGTCCGTCCAAATCCCGCCGATCCAAGACTGTGCCAACGTTGAGTAACTGCCATTGCCGCCAACTCCCGATCTGGTCCTCAAACTGCTGGAAGGCTTCAAGGCGCAACGGCGTGTTGCCGGTGGTATCCTCCAATTCGTATACGATGGCGGCGCTCGAACCACTGGGTAACAGGCCGGCGCTGGCGATGCGTTGGCTACCAGGTTGGGCCTGCAAGAACTGAACCAATCCCGTCTCGGGGTACACGCCCCCAGCGACCGGTTCGGCGGCGTTAAAGCGCCAGTTGACGGTGAACAGGTTGAGGGTCATGAGCCCCAAGGCCAGAGCCACGAGCCAGCCCCGGCCTGCCCGACCGCTCAATCGCAAGCTAAAGAGTAGGACCGCCCCGGCCAAGATTACCAGCAGCAGTGTGTGGTGTCGCAGTACCCCCGCAAACAGGTTGATCTCAATCCCCTGCTGCTGGCCCTGAAGGTAGCCAAAATACCACAGGGCTGTCAGAGCGACAAAGAAGGCGAATAGCCACACCAGGCTCAGCACAAAGCGTCTATATCCTCTACGTAGTTGCGCTGGCAGGGGTTGCACAAGGGTCAACGCGCCATAGCCGACGAGCACGCTGGCGGCAAAGCCAAAGAGATAGATGACGCGCTCCTGGTTGCGCACCGCGCCAAAGCCAGGCGCCAGCTGGTAGAGTACGCTGTACAGAAAGGTGTGACCGCCGAAAGCGAGTATGAAAGCCAGGGCGCCAAGGATCAGCCAGAAGACGACCTCCCGTCGTGCGCGTTTCACAAATAGGGCGGCCACGACCAGGATCGGAGTCAGGATCCCCAGGTACTGGGGGGATCCACCAAAGTAGCCCGGATACAGCAGATGCGTGATCTCGATCAGGGGAAATCCCCAGGACACAGCATCATAGTCCAGGCCGGCCCGGGTGGAGCGGCTGATAAAATCCAGAGTGGGTACCAGTTGCAAAGCCGCCACAACCACGCCGATGGCGAGCGGCAGGAGCACCAGATACGCCAGTCGCTTGGCGAGCTGGAGCACCCGCGTTCCGGGCTTGTGGGTGGACCATGTCAAGAACAGGCTGTAGGCCGCCACCGCATAGACGACGTACATGGCTGTCTGCGGATGGCCAGCCAGCAGGGCGCAAGCCAGAGACAGGCCGGCTAGAACGACTTGGGACAGCGGGCGGTGCCGGTGGAATCCCCGGTCCACGAACAGCAGGACAAGTGGCAGCCAAACGGCCGTTTCCAGAATGGTTGGTTGCTGGACGGGGAAGGAAGTCAGGTACCCACCGTAGGTGAAGGCCAGGGCAGCCGCGGCGCCGGAAAAGCGCGCCGCGGCAAGCTGCGCCCCGGCGCGCCGGGCCAGCTGCCGGGCTAGAAGGTAGGTAAACAGGCTTGCCAGCGAGAAATGCAGGACGACCTGGGCGCTCAGGATCCCGATCGTGAAGGGCTGCCCCAGCACTGCCAGCCCCAAATTGACCACCAGGTTCGGCGGGTAGTAGAACCCGGTCTGGATGTCGGCCAGTCCAGGCTGTCCGGCGTTGATATACGGATTCCAAGTTGGCAACCGTCCCGCAGCCAGCTCACGCGCTGCGAATAGCCGCAGGGGATAGTATTGGCTGGTGAAATCCCCCTCAGGGATGATCGCGCGGTCGGCCGGATCGGGCGCCCATAGCCGCCACCAGAACAGCAGTGGCAGGAGTACCACGGCTACGATGACCAGCGCTTCCGAGAACCAGAGACGTCGTTGTGAGTGACGGGCCACCGGGCTTTACCTTCTGCGCCTCGATTGCCGGCCACCTGGCTTGGTGGCGGGTATGCCCCGGTAGCTGGGGGCAACAATGGCGAAAACCCTACACCGCGTCCGGTCCAGCATCCGGGTGCGCAGGCGGGGGTCCACCTCTTCGACGGGTTGGGCCATTGTAATCACGGTCGCCAACCGCGCATTGTAGCGGTGGTTGAACAGTTGGTAGAGTTTCTCCTGCGCCCATGGGCTGGCGCTCTGCGTACCTAGATCGTCGAGCACCAGTAGCGGGGCCGTGCGGACCTCCTCAAATCGCTTATCAAAGCGGGCCTGGCTGGAAGGGCTGAATGTGGCCCGCAAGTGATCGAGCAGGTCGGGTACCACGACAAAGAGCACCGGCTGGCCGCTGGCTGCTTGGTAGTTGGCAATAGCCGCCGCCAGGTGTGTTTTTCCGCACCCGTAATCACCGGTGAGTACTAGCCAGCCCTTGGGTTGCTCGGCGTAACTCCGGCACAGGTCGAAGGCACGGCGCAGGTTTTTCTGCTCGTCGGCGGACAGTTCGTCCTCGCGTAGATCAAACCGGTCGAAGGTCATGTCTTGCATCAGCGACAAGCTGGAGAGATCCGACTGGCTCTGGGCCACACCGGTCTGTCGAAAGTCTGGGGCGTTGATGGTGAGCGGCATGGCCAGGTCGGGATCGACCATGCGCGAACGGATACGAAGATCGATCTCTTCCATCCGGTAGTTGGAGGTAATGACCGTGGGCAGGCGGGCGTTGTACCGGTAGTTGAGCAGCTGGAAGAGTTTTTCCTGGGCCCACGACGTGCTGCTTTGTGTTCCAAAGTCGTCGAGAATCAGCAGAGGCGCGTTGCGTATCTCTTCAAATCGTTCGTCATAGCTCACAGGGCTGTTGGGGGCAAAGGTTGCGCGCAGGTGATCCAGCAGGTCGGGGACCACGACAAAGAGTACTGGCTGGCCCCGCTCGACCACGTGGTTGGCAATCGCTGCCGCCAGGTGCGTCTTGCCGCAGCCGTAGCCACCGAGTAGGATCAACCAGCCTTTGGGGTTATTGGCGAACTGGTAGGCCATATCAAAGGCAAACTGCAAGTTGGCGGCTCTGTCCGGTGCCAGGCCGTACCCCTCCGGCACAAAGGTATCGAACGTCATGCGCGCCAGGTGGTCCAGGTTGCTCATGGAGCGCAACCGCTCCATCCGCTGGTGCTCGATCTCGGCCAGTTTGCAGCGACAGGGAAACATCTTGCCAAAGTTGGGATGGTCGATGGCTACTTCCTCGCGGACGTAGCCCAGCCCACCGCACAATGGGCACTCTTCGCTGGCTTGTTGGTCAGTGTTCGATATAGTCGGCATATTCGCCTTCGATGAAGCGTCGCCGGTCTCTTTCATCACTTCGTCGAGCCGTTTCATCCGTCCTTCCCTCTGCAGCCCAGCGCTCCAGAATGCGCAGGACATAGCGCCAGCTGCGCTTATTCAACTCCACCGCCTCGCGCATCGCGTCCTCAATCCACGCAGCGGGATAGGTGTCTTCCGCTTCCATCAGTTCCTCGGCCAATAGGGGGGTCAAGGCGCCAATATTCTGCTCGTACAATACAAAGATGTTGGGCCGTTGGGCCTCCAGTTGTACCGGTTGATCCGTTTCTACAGGCCTCCACCGACCCGCCAGTAGATCATCTACGGCCTGACGGCCCTTCTCACTGTTGACAAAGTACCAGTCACGCTGCTCGTCTCCCTCACCGGTTGTTACACGCAGCAGGCTGCGCCGTGCTACCGCCCGTTCGAGGGCATCAAGCAACGCATCCGCGGCAGGCATGCCAGGTGTGGCCAACCCGGCCGTCAGGCGCCGGTCGGCAGCCAATTCCTCGCCGCTGACGTAGCGCCGTGCCCCAGCCTTTTGGGTCAGCAGCCAGAAGACATGCAGCGTTACCTTGAGCTCGCCCAGGTGGTCGATAGAGGGCAGCAGCTCGGTGAAGAATAGATCCGGTACGCGTGTATTAGCTGTTGCGTCGGCGGGAAATCCGGCAAAGCCCTTCATGTCATCCCTCCCGCACCTCCAGGATGCGGACCATATGCGGTAACCCCGGGGCCGGCTCCTCCACATAGCCAGTGTGAAAGGCCGCACCGTCGTCCCAGGCATAGACCGGGCGCTGCCCCAGCCAGCGGTCGATGTCGCCGGGCGGTACCCACCCCGCGCTGTGCCAACCGTTTTCGCCCCAGGCGATGTACAAGATTGCTTCCAGATCGTCGTAGAATGGCTCCGACTCGACCAAAATAAACTCTGGGCCGGCCTGTGCCGCAAAGCGCCGGGCCATCTGATCGTAGTAGAGGTTGTCACTTTGGTCGACGGCGGCCCAGTTCGTGAGCAACGGATACAAGGGCATGACCAAAATCGTAGCCACCGCTGCCACCATCACCGGCTGGGCCAGCCACCGGGACCGGTTAGCGACAAGGCTCAAGAGCCATCTCCGGACAGCACTCAGCCCGCAGCCCAGGAACACGGCAAAGATCAGGTAGGTCGGGATGAGGTAGATGGGGAAGGTCCCTCCCCCATAGTTCATCCCGAAGGCATAGACGCCCAGCGCCACCAACGCCAGAAAGCCGGTAGTCTTCAAGCCCGCCTTGAGCTGCTCCCAGACGCCGATCCATCCCAGAATGTAGCCCCAGCGGAAGAACTGCTGCTCCAGTAGCTCCAGGTAGATGCGCAGGCGATCGACCTGGTCGGCTATCGAAAAACCAAAGAACTGTCCTGGGAAGCGGCTCCGCGTCATCCAGTGGATCCATCCCCGCCACGAAAAGGGACCCAACTCGTTGAGCAGTGGTTGCTGCTGTGCCCGGAAAATCACATACAGGTACTGCATTGCCCCCAATAGCACGAGTCCGGCCAGCACCACCACTGTCTTGAGGTCAAGCAGTACCCGGTAGTTGGTAACCAAGATCAGGAACAACACAGCCGGGACCAACATCACGACGGTCATGTGATTGCCAAAGCTCAAGGCATAGATGCCGATACCCAGGTAGAGCCAGCCTTTCCTGCGCGACTGGTGCCATACGAGCAGTGTGAGGACCACGGCGCCGATCAGAAAGGCGTTAAGCGTGTAGACCTCGGCTACGACCGCTTGGGTCCACAGTTCCTGCGAAAAAGCCAAAGACAAGGCCGCTGACGCCGCCGCAATCTGATCTGCGACCAACCGCATCACGATTAAGTAGACCATCACCGCGGCCAAAGCGGCAAAGACTGCGGACATCAAGTTGGCGCGGTATGCCAGAGTGCTCACCGGCAGATAACCGAATAGACGACTGAGCGCAATGTAGAGTGGGTACCCAAACCGGTGGGGAATCCCCCATATCTGCGCGACATACTGAAAGCGAGCAATGTCCCCCCAGCCGGTGCTGGGCAGCAGCGTCGCCGCGTATACGGCCAGGGCAACCAGACCCACACCCGCCGGACCCACTATCCCGAGGATCTGGTCTGTACTGGTCTTTGACCGGGCCGACGAGCGACCGGTGGCCATCAGAAGGGCTCAATCTCCTCGCGGCGCAGTTCCGCCTCGCGAAACTGTGCCAGTTCCTTCTTGAAGTAGAGGGCGACGCTGCCGGTCGGTCCGTTACGGTGCTTGGCGATCATGATGTCGGCGATGTTCTTGCGCTCGGTGTTCTCGTTGTACATCTCGTCGCGGTAGATGAACATCACCACATCGGCATCTTGCTCGATGGATCCGCTGTCGCGCAAGTCTGAAAGGATAGGCCGCTTGTCAGTGCGCGATTCTACGCCGCGCGACAGCTGCGACAGAGCGAGTACGGGCAGATCCAGCTCGCGAGCCAGGCCCTTGAGCCCGCGCGAGATCGATGCGATCTCTTGGACCCGGTTCTCGGCTCGATAATCGCCACGCATAAGCTGCAAATAGTCGATGATCAGCAGGTCGAGTCCCACCTCGGAGTGCAGGCGCCGGGCCTTGGTCCGCAATTCGAGTGTTGAGATGCCGGGTGTGTCGTCAATGTAGAAATGGGTCTCGGCCAGGTCGCTGGTGGCCTTCATAAACCGCCCCCATTCGTCTTGGGCGATCTCACCCCGGCGCAGCCGCTGGGAACCGATGCCCGTCTCGGCCGAGATCAAGCGCTGGACCACCTGTTCGTTTGACATCTCCAGACTGAAGAACGCGACCCGTTGTCCGTACTTTTTGGCGGCGTTGTGGGCAAAGCTCAGCGCCAGGCTGGTCTTGCCGACGCTGGGCCGGGCGGCCAAAATCACCAGGTCGGAGCGTTGCATGCCGCCCAATATCTTGTCGATGTCGTGGAACCCGGTAGGGATGCCGATCATCTCGCCCCGGTGCTGCGTCAGGTACTCAATGCGGTCGTAGTAGTCGCTGAGAATTTGGCGGATTGGCACCAGTTCGCGTGCAATACGCCGCTCCGAGACACCGAACAAGATCTGTTCGGCGTGATCCACCACCTCTTCGACGTCGTCTGCCTCCTGGTAGGCCAAGGCCGCAATCCCGCCGGCGGCCTCGATCAAACGCCGGCGGGTGGCGGTGCGTTCAACAATGCGCGCATAGTGCTCGGCATGGATAGAAGTGGGCACGCGGTTGATCAATGAGGTGATATAGGCCGCGCCCCCCAGTTCGTCTAGCTGTTCGCGCCGCTCCAATTCGTCGACGACGGTCAAAAAGTCCACCGGCTCCCGGCGCTCGTGGAGGGTGAAAATGGCATCGTAGATCCAGCCATGTTTCTCCCGGTAAAAGTCATCGGCTTTCAGGACAGCGGCAATGCGGATGATCGCGTCCGGGTCGATGAGCAGCGAGCCCAGAACC
>JASFOV010000243.1:0-6988 GCA_050116355.1 Anaerolineae bacterium | reverse complement strand
CACGGCTTCGTTGATGGCGACTTTTACTGGAGTTTCGTCCCGAAACAGGATTTCATAGATGGCGATGCGCAATACATTTCGATCGATGATGGCGATTTGATTGACTGGCCACTCTGGAGCGTAGCGCTCGATGTAGGTGTCTAGCTGCTCCCGGTGCTCGTTGACGCCCCTGGCCAGGGCGCGGGAGAATTCCTCCCCTGCTTCGGGAAGGTCCGCTTCGTGGACGCGACGCTCGATCACGACACCCGGCACGTGGTGGGTGCAATCGATCTCAAAGAGAGCTTGCAGGGCGGCCATTCTGGCTTGGTGGCGGACCTTCATTCTGATGCGTCTTCCTGTGCAGCTTTGAAGGCGATGTCCTCAATATGAACGTTGACCTCAAGCACGGGCATACCGACGATGTCCTCGATGGCACGCGTTACCTCATGCTGCAGACTCCGTCCCATGCGCAAGAGATCCACGTCCCGGTTGGCAACCAAATGAACATCGGCGGTCACCTGGTTGTCCACCACGCTGACCTCCACGCCACGTCCAACCGTGTGTAGACCCAGCAGTCGTTTCATGCCCGGTACTCGATCCCACAAGCGAGCTACGCCCGGTACTGTGCTGGCTGTCTTTTGCACAATCGTGACCAGGACGTTGGGCGCAATTGTTACCTTGCCAAGATTTCCTTCCATAGGTTCCTCCCCTAGGAGATCGCGAGGCCACCGTCCACGGCCAGGATCTGGCCGGTAATGAAGGCTGCTTCGTCGGAAGCCAAGAACGCGACAGCGGCGGCGATGTCCTCGACCGTTGCCGTGCGACCCAAGGGCGTCCGTTCGATGGCAATATCAACCAGGTCTTGGGGCAGAGAAGCGGTGAGATCGGTAGGGACCAGGCCCGGAGCTACCGCATTACAGGTTATGCTCCGCCCACCCAGTTCTTTGGCTACCGTCTTGGTCAATCCGATCATCCCTGCTTTGGCCGAAGCATAGTTCGCCTGCCCCGCGTTGCCGGAGATTCCGGCTACCGAGGTGATGTTCACGATGCGGCCGTACCGCTGGCGCATCATCTGCCGGCTAACCGCCTTGATACAGTTGAAGGTGCCCTTCAAATTGGTATCCAGCACAATATCCCAGTCATCTTCGCTCATGCGCATCAGCAGCGTATCGCGGGTGGTTCCGGCGTTGTTGACTAGGATGTCGACCCGGCCGTAGGCTTTTTTGGCCGCGTCTACCAACGCTTGTGCATCCGAGGGCTGGCGCACATCGGCCTGGATGGCGACGGCCTCTCCACCGTTGGCCTCGATCTGGTCCACAACTTGGTTGGCAGCTGCCTCGCTGCCCATGTAGTTGACCACGACCTTGGCCCCACCTGCGGCCAGCCGCAAAGCGATAGCGCGGCCAATGCCCCGCGAGCTGCCGGTTACAATGGCAATCTTGTCCGTGTAATCCATGCACTCTCTCCTCAGCTGTCCAACTTGTTGCGGAACCGGCGGCATGCTAGCCCGCTACTGCACTGCGCTCAGCGAGGCAGCATCCCCAATACTCATTGTCACGACATCACGCTGGATACGTCTGACCAGCTTGCTCAGAACGTCTTTGGGCCCGACTTCAATGAAACGGGTCGCCCCTTGCTCTGCCATCCATTGTATAGAGTCTGTCCATCGCACCGGCCATGTGAGCTGTCCCGCCAGTTCATCCCGGATCTCAGCCACCGACAGCAGAGGCCGGGCGCTGATATTGGCCACGACCGGTATCTCTGGCGTGCGTAGGGGCGTCGAGTCTACAGCAGCCCTGTACTCTTGGACCACCGTAGCCATCAGCGGCGAGTGGGCAGCAATGCTGACGGCCAGTGGAATGATACGCCGTCCACCACGCTCCCGCAGCAGCGCTATGGCGCGGGCCAGCGCTTCTCTCTCGCCCGAGATCACGATCTGACCGGGTGAGTTGTAGTTGGCAATCTGTACTGGATTTCCAGTTTCTTCGGTGGCTTCCCGGCAAGCTCTTTCCACCGTCGCGTCCTCCATCTTGAGGACGGCGGCCATGCCGCCCGGGCTGCGCTCGCCGGCCAGTTTCATCAGCCTACCACGCTCGCGTACGAGGCGCAGCCCATCCGCGAACACCATCGCTCTCGCTGCGACCAAAGCCGTCAGCTCGCCTAGACTGTGCCCAGCCACCATGGCGGGCGCAAGGTCTTTGCCTGCCGCCTTCAGCGCCTCCCAGACCGCCAGGCTTGTTACGAAAATGGCTGGCTGTGTGTTGATCGTATCATCCAGGCTCTCCTGGGGACCGTCGAAGCACATCTCCGAGAGGGCAAAGCCCAGGATTTCGTTTGCGGTGTCGTACAGGTGCCGGACTTTGGGATACGCTTCGGCCAGGTCGCGGCCCATGCCGATCTCTTGCGAGCCTTGGCCTGGAAATATCAGTGCTGTCTTGCCCATTCCGGTTTCAGCCACTCCCTTGCTCGATGGTGCCAGGCTGCATCTACTTGCCCAGCTGCCGGGCGATGACCATGCGCTGGATCTGGTTAGTGCCCTCATAGATCTGCAGTAATTTGGCGTCCCGCATCAGCTTCTCAATGGGGTAGTCTTTCATATAGCCGTATCCGCCAAAGATCTGAACGGCGTCCGTGGAGACCTCCATGGCCGTGTCTGAGGCAAAGCACTTGGCCATAGCCGATTTGGCGGTGGCTTTGTTCCCCTGGTCTGCATTCCAGGCTGCCTGCCAGGTCAGCAGTCGGGCTGCCTCGACCTTCATGGCCATATCGGCCAGCATGAAGGATACCCCTTGGTTGGTGATGATCGGTGCTCCGAACTGCTGGCGTGTCTTGGCGTACTCGGTGGCGTATTCCAGGGCCGCCCGTGCCACCCCGACACTCAGTGCGGCAACACCCGAGCGACCAAAATCCAGTGTCCGAAGCGCAATAGGGAACCCCCGGCCGGGCTTGCCCAGCAGATTGGCCCGGGGTACGCGCACATTCTCAAAGGTAAGCTCGACCGTGTTTGAAGCCCGCTGCCCCATTTTGTCTTCGACTTTGGACACCCGGATACCGGGAGTGTCAGCGGGTACGATGATCGCCGAGACACCACGCGGTCCGCGGTTTGGATCGGTCAGAGCAAAAACGGTCATGACCTGGGCCAACCCTCCGCTGGTGATGAAGCATTTCTGCCCATTGATGACCAAATCGTCGCCGTCGGGTAGGGCCGTCGTCTGGATCGAGCCTGCATCGGAGCCAGCCTGGCGCTCTGTCAGGCAGAATGCTGCTAGCTGAGCACCCTCGGCGACCGGTCGCAGAAAATTCTCTTTCTGCTCGTCGCTTCCTTCTAGCAAGATAGGTGTCAGGGCCAGGCCATTGACCAGAATCGTGATGCTGATGCCCGCACAGGCCGCTCCTAGTTCCTCGGCGATGATGGCGCTTTGCAGAGCGCCGTAGCTCATACCCCCATACTCTTTGGGGATGGTAACATTGAGCAGCCCGGCCGCTTTGGCCTTTTCCGCAATGCCCGGAGGTACCTCGCCTTTCTGATCGTACTCGGCCGCAATGGGCAAAATCTCCTTCTGCGCAAATTCACGGGCGTGTGCCTGAATCTCCAGCAAGTCCTCCGAGAGTGAGAAGTCGATCATCGGGGCCTCCTCCTACACCACAGCGGCAATGGGTTGGTAAAACAAGAGCCGTGCGCCTGGATGCTCGACACGGCCTTGGTTTGTCCGGTAAGACCTGTTGTTCTATTCGGACTTGACTTCAATGACTTCAATCCCTTTGTAGTTGCCGCACGAAGGGCATACCTGGTGAGGCAGGCGCAATTCGTGGCAGTTGGGGCAAGGGACCAGGTTCCGAGCTTTCAGCGCATGGTGGCTCCGCCGGGTGCCCTTGCGACTCTTGCCCAGTTTCCGTTTTGGTAAGGCTCCCACAGTAATCTCTCCTTCCTACGAGTCTGGCTCGTTGGTTACTATTGCTTGCAGTGCTGCCCAGCGTGGATCTACCGGTGTGTCAATGCACTGGCATTCACCCAGGTTGCGGTTCCCGCCGCACGTCGGACACAGACCAGCACAATCAGGACGGCAGAGGGACGCCTCTGGCGCTGCCAGCCACAACCCTTGGCGGATGACCTCGCTCAGGTCGAGCATGTGATGCTCGTCAATCACGACCGCTTCATCAAAGTCGTCATCCCCCTCTTTGCGCGCAGGCAGCGTGCCGACGGGCGCGACTGGATAGAATTCTTCTTCGAGCTCCAGTTCTACCTCTATGTGGCTGGGCTCCAGGCAACGCCGGCATGTTGTAAGCAGCGTCGTCTCAAGCGTACCAGTCACCAAGATTCCCTGGCTGGTACGTATGAGTCTCACTTTGCCTGTGAGTGGCTCTTCCGGTACGAGACCGGGATCTAGGTTCCTGATCTCCTCGTCGAACTCATAATCCCGGCGCTCACCGGATGGCCCCATCAAAAGTTGGGCGACGTTGTAGCGCATCTTTCCTTGCCGGTTCTCCATCGCTATGTCGCCCAATTATAGGCCAGAGTAGCCCGCGTGTCAAAATGGGGGCGGTGCTGCGTCCAGGCCAAGAGCAGCTGGGCCAAGGAGAGGACCAGCAGTCCAATGCTTCCGCGCCCAACTGCCCGGGTTTCGCGACAAACCAGCACCGGTGAGGCTCATGCTGACGCAGAGCCGAAATCGGCAGCCACCGGTCCCTTGGCGCCGTGAAGCACTAGTCGTCGAATTCTTCTGGCTCCGGCGCCTCGGGCGCTGTCAGCGTACGCAATCCATTGCGCACAGTTGTGATCAGGATGGCGATTTGCTCATCGACCGAGGCGAGTTGGTCATCCAAGCTGACCAGAACGCCCCGTGCATACTCATCAGCGTCGGCTCTGAGCGCCTCTGCCTCCCGTTGAGCCCGCTCGAGGATGGTATCAGCCCGCATTTGGGCCGCGCGGATGATTTCATGATCCTCCATGACCCTATCCGCGTCCTCTTGGGCCAATTGAATGATGCGCTGGCCTTCCTCCTCGGCTTGGGCAATGACCCGCTCCCGCTCTTGCTGGATCTTTTCTCCCAGCTTGATCTCTTCGGGAATCGTTGTGCGCATCTGGTCGATCACGTCGAGGAACTCGTCCTCGCTGATCACCACATACGGGCTGAGGGGCATTCGCCAGCTCTCATTTAGCAGCCTTTCCAGTCGGTCAATGAGATGGTAGATGGTACTCAATGCAAGCCTCCTTCTTACCTCCTGCTCAAACGCTTCTTGGTCTGGTCCGCTCGGCTCGGATGCTAATCTCGCAACGAGATCAACTTGACCGGATCCGTGGATTCGTTATCAGAGTCCTTGAATCTGCTCAACATGGCCTCGGCTACGTGGGGGGGCACCATGCCGTCCACGCAGCCATCCAACATGGCTATCTCTTTTACGGTGCTAGCGCTGATAAACGCATACTCCTGGCTGGTCATCAGACAGACAAACTCGATCTCTGATGCCAGTTTTTTGCTGGTCAACGCCATTTGGAATTCCAGTTCAAAGTCGGATATCACGCGCAGGCCGCGGACAATCACCTGGGCCCCAATCCCGCGGGCAAAGTCTACGGTCAACTGGTGGTACGTGGCGACACTCACATTGGGTATGTCGGCCAATGCCTTCTCCAGCATTTCTTGGCGTTCTGCAGCGGTGAACAACAGGCTCTTCATGGGCTTGGCATAGACCGCTACGGTCACGTGGTCAAACAACCCTGCAGCTCGCATGGCAATGTCGATGTGCCCATTGTGTACCGGGTCAAAGGTTCCAGGGTAGATGGCTGTCGGCATGATTGATCTCCACGAATGGTTAGCTAAGATCCCCTGTTCGTTGCCAAAACCGGTCCAACTGCTCAATGAGCAATTGGTGTTCGGGTGCCTCCAATGTTGGATCCTGCGCAAAGATGCTCTGGGCTTCAGCTCGGGCTTTTTCGAGGGTCTTGACATTGCTCAGGCTGGCCAGGCGTAGCTCAGGCAGACCACTCTGGCGTACCCCAATAAAGTCACCGGGACCACGGAGTTCCAGATCCTTTTCAGCGAGAGCAAAACCATCCTGTGTCTCTTCGATGGCCTTGAGCCGTTCCCATGTGGTGCGGGTTTGAGCATTCTCCGGTGAGGCGGTGTCAGATAGGAGTAGGCAATAGGACTGGTGCGCCCCGCGTCCCACCCGGCCTCGGAACTGGTGCAATTGGGCAAGCCCAAACCGGTCGGCGCCTTCCACCAGCATCACCGTGGCGTTGGGTACGTCGATGCCGACCTCGATCACCGACGTGGAGACCAGAATGTCAATCTCCCCATCCCGAAAGCGATCCATGATCGCGTCTTTCTCTCTGCCTTTCATCTTTCCATGTAGCAGGCCCAGGTTCAGGTCGGAGAACACGTTGCTTTGTAGCCGTTCGTACTCTTCCACGGCGGCCCGAGCTTCGATCTTGGTCGATTCTTCAATAAGCGGGTAGAGAATGAACGCCTGTCTCCCTTTTTCGATCTGGCTACGCAGAAAAGAGTAGGCCCGTTCTCGCTCTTTGGGCGTGAGCCAGCGGGTCTGGATCGGTTGCCGGCCGGGGGGCAATTCGTCGATGACCGATATGTCCAGATCGCCATAGACGGTCAGGGCTAGGCTGCGGGGAATCGGTGTGGCAGACATGACCAGCACATGGGCGGCGGTCCCTTTTTCTCGCAGCGTCGCACGCTGGATGACGCCAAACCGGTGTTGCTCGTCCACGATGACCAACCCCAGGTCCTTGAAGGTGACATGTTTCTGGATTAAGGCGTGGGTTCCCACTACGATGTCAGCTTGGCCGGATGCTAGGGCTGTATATACCTCCCGGCGCTCCACACGTCCCAGGCTGCCGGTGAGCTGCACCACCGAAATCGGGCGATCCAGTCCCCACTCTTCAGAGTGTTCCATCAAGGCAACAATGCCCTGATAATGCTGATCGGCCAGTATCTCGGTTGGCGCCATCAGCGCGGCTTGTCTGCCAGATGCAACGGCCATCAACATGGCTACG
>JASFOV010000242.1:0-6990 GCA_050116355.1 Anaerolineae bacterium | reverse complement strand
TGACCAGCTCACCTTTGTGTACATCCTCACCCGCAGGCCGGACATGAGCGTCAGCCTCAACCGCCTTGCGGACCTCAATCTCGGATGCAGGTTCTTCCAGTCTCTGCCCCTTCGGCCGGTCAAAGTCGCTGGTCTCCTCGTAGGGTACGATGGCATCCGCACCATCCGGCAGCGGCGCACCGGTCATGATGCGGATGGTGGTACCGGGTTCAACGCGCAGGCCACTTACATAGCCGGCAGCCACACTACCAATCACCGTTAGCAAGACTGGCGTACTGGGTGCAGCAGCAAAGACATCGTCAGACCGCACTGCATAGCCGTCCATGGCCGAGTTATCGAACGGCGGGATATCAATGTCGGACACGATCTCTTCGGCCAGCACCCGCCCCTGGGCATCCAGGATCGGCACCCGTTCCGTTTCCAGAGGCCGCACATGACTCAGGATTTCGGTCAAGGCCTCATCTACACTGATCAAGTTCACACTCCAGAGAATATTGGCTTGGGCCTACCCGGGCGAGGACTGTAGTCCAATCCGAACTCACTCCCTCTGGTGATCCCCCAGCCATTGTGGGCATTATACCCGAAAAATCACCGACTGACAAGAGATTCCCGGAAATCAAGTGCCAGAATGACCATGGGTAGCAGCAACTTGGCGGGCAGCGCGCAGGTTGGCCCACGGTGCGGTAATCGGCGTCACGCAACCTGTACCAAGGACGAACCGATGAAAGCCTACCTGTTCCATGGCATCCTGTGCCTCAGCCTGAACGTCATCGGGAGTCCCGCGCAGCATCGTCTCCCACTGGCGTAGGCCGCCCAGGACCGCACCCTTGACGCGCCCATGGCCCTCCCGGAGCGTCGGCCGGGTCTCCCGGTCGTGCCAGTTGAAGATATGGACTGGATAGTTCGCCAACAGTTCAAACATTAGTTGGGTTCCATGCAAATGCAGCACGTTCAACCACAGTCCATCGGCCGCTTCCAGTATTCGCCGGTCGAAGGGTATCCCAAACTCCTCATACTCCCGGTCACACAGATATCGGTAGCTCGCATGCTGAACAGCCAGAAAGATGCCCGCGATCCCGCGTTCTCGGGCAGCTTCCACGAAACGCACCGTGGTTGCCGTGATCGTCTCAAGCCCGGTTCGCACCGCTGTTGGGTGCTCGCGCATATGAGCCTGCAGGTTCTCCCTGCCCACCAGGTTCTTGGCCTGCGACAGGGGATTGAAGATGGTCTGGATGAAGGGCACCTCATCACCGACAGACTTCTGGATCAACTCCAGGCATCGGAGTTGGGCACCCAGTGCGCCGTGCTCGGGCTCAAGCCGCTGTAAAGCATACCAATCGTCCGGGCCCTGAACGGGATAATTGGTGTACTCACGCGTGCCTTCCTGATTGCCCACCCAGCGATCTTCACCTCCCCAATCGTGAACACAGAAGCTGCTGGCCGGTGTGACCTTGATGAAATCGAAATCATACTGTCGCTGGAATGCGACCGTCGAAGCAGCCAAGTCGGCCGGATCCTGATCGTCTCCAGGAAAGTGTCGCCACAGGGCAACCGGCACACGGTCTGTCTTCTCTCCGCGGATGGTCGCTTCGAGCCGTTCGCGTTTGGTCATTTCTGTCAGCATTGGCATTGCCCCCTTCATGCGCTTTGAACTGCTACCTTCCCACCATGCGGCTATTTTGCCATAGAGCACTTGTTTATGCAAGCAGGCAGAGGTGCTGAGGGTTGGCGGGCTGGGCCTTGCCGCTGGCATGATTCGATGCTATAATGATCACAGCTCTTGAGGAGAAAGGCCATGACACTACAAATCGGTATCGTTGGATTGCCCAATGTGGGCAAGAGCACCCTGTTCAATGCTCTGACCAAGGCCGGCGCCTCGGTTGCCAGCTACCCCTTTACCACGATCGAGCCCAATGTCGGCGTGGTGGCGGTCCCTGATCCCCGCCTTGTGGCGATCGCCGATATCATCAAGCCGGACGAGATCAAACCAACAACCATCGAGTTCGTGGATATCGCCGGCCTGGTCAAGGGGGCGCACAAGGGTGAGGGATTGGGCAATCAGTTTTTGGGCCACATTCGCAATGTTGATGCCGTGGCTATGGTGGTCCGCTGCTTTGAGGACCCTGACGTCGCACACGTAACCGCCCAACTAGATCCCTTGGCTGATTGTGAAGTGATCGACCTTGAGCTGATCCTGGCCGATCTGACTTCCGTTGAGCGGCGTCAGGAAAAGGTGCGCTCCATGGCCAAGGCCCTGCCACGCGAGTATGCAGCCGAGCTTGACCTCCTGGAGCGCTTGAGCGACCACTTGGGTACTGGCAAGCTGGCCAGCCAGATGCCCCTGTCGGAGCATGCCGCCGGACTGCTTGCTCCGCTCAACCTCCTGACCGGCAAACCCAGGCTGTATGTTGCCAATATCGGCGAGGATATGGTGCCGGATGGCGGTCCCTTGGCACAGCAAGTACTCGAGCAGGCACAGCGTGAGGGATCGCAAGCCGTGGTGCTGTGCGCTGAACTAGAGGCCGCGCTTGCCGACTGGCCGGCCGACGAAGCCGCGCAATACCGCGAAGAGTTGGCGCTCGGCATCTCGGGCCTCGAGAAGCTGATCCATGCCGGTTACCGCTTGTTGGACCTGATCACCTTTTTCACGGCGACTGGCACCAGCGTCGTTCGGGCATGGACGCTTGAGAGAGGCCAGACGGCCTATGACGCTGCTGGCAAGGTTCATACCGACATGCAACGTGGGTTCATTCGCGCCGAAGTGATCGCACAGCAAGATCTAGCCGCAGCCGGCAGTTTTCACACTGCGCGCGAGCAGGGCCTTGTGCGCCTCGAGGGTCGCGAGTATGCCGTCCAGGATGGCGACGTCATCCATATCCGCTTCTCCCCTCCCAACTAGCCGCCACGCCTGTTGCCTCTCACTTTTTGCCAAAACTCGCTGGTTGTGCTATAGTTGCGGGCGTTGCAAAGGGGCCAGTAAGCCATTGGGCACCAGTCCCTTTTCTTTCCGCTTGTGGCTCGACCACAGGCAATCCCATGGAAAGGAGGTACATCATGAGGGAGTACGAGCTGTTCTTGGTCATTGACGCCGACGTCGAAGAGGAAGATGTCAACACCATCATCGAGAAAGTGAACCAGCTAATTGTGGCCGGTGATGGTGAAACGAGCGGCGAAGTGATCAAGGTAGACGCCCGAGGCAAGCGGCGGCTGGCTTATCCCATCAAGAAAAAAGTGGAAAGCCAAGACTTTGTCTTCACGTATCACACCCCACCGCAAGCTCTCACCGAAATCGAACGTGTCCTCAAGCTTGACGAGCAGGTTCTGCGCTATCTGATCGTGCGTACAGACGCAGACTAGTCGCACTCTGGCGAAACGGTAAGGTCAGGGTACAGGTTTCAGGTATAGGATCGGGCTCGGAGCAAAGGAGTAGTGGGACATGGCTCGCGGTATGAACAAGGCGACGATCATCGGCTTTGTGGAGCGCGCTCCTGAGCTGAGATCGACACCTAATGGCCAGCCGGTGGTCACCTTTTCCGTAGCAACCAACCGGCGCTGGACTACCAATGCAGGCGAGGCGCGTGAATCGACCGAGTGGTTCAATGTGGTAGCCTGGGGGGAACTAGCCGAGGCAGCCAACCAGAGCTTGCAAGAACGACAACGACTCTTTGCCGAAGGTCACTTGCAGACACGCAGTTGGGAAGACGTGGATGGGCAACGCTGCTTCCTGACCGAGCTTGTCGCCACCAAGTTGATCCCACTCGACAAGATGGATACTGGGATGGAGCCTGGGGAAGGTTCGTTGCCCGAGAGCATGCCACACTGTCTTAATCAGATTGTGGTCATAGGCAACTTGGGTCGCGATCCGGAAATGCGTTACACGCCAGGGGGACAAGCCGTTACCTCGTTCTCGTTGGCAGCCACGCGTACCTGGATCGCTTCGGACGGGACACGTAAGGACTCTACCGAATGGTTCAACATCGTGGCCTGGGGCAGCCTGGCCGAGATCTGCAAGCAGTACTTGAGTAAAGGACGCCGTGTGTACATTGAAGGTGAACTGCGAACTCGTGGCTGGGAACAGGCCGATGGCAAGAAGCACTACCGAACAGAGCTTGTTGCCAACGAAATGATCATGCTTGGTCCTCGTCCAGTGCACCCGGAGACGCACGGCGACTATTGAACAGATGACAGCTGTTTCCCTGTCAAGGCCGGGTAAACGCCTGGGCATGGGTAAATCTGCATCAAACTGAAGGAGAACCAACAGACCATGAGCGAAAGAGAGAGAAGCGAATCTTCACGAAGCAGCAGTGGGAGCTCCGGCTCCACTAGCCGGCAACATAGATCGGGCGGCAGACCTTACGGGAGATCCTCGCGGCCCCGGCGTGGTGGATACCGTGGCCGCTACCAGCGACGTCGCAAAGTATGCGCATTCTGCCTGGAAAAGACCAAGACGATTGACTACAAAGATCTATCCACGCTGCGACGCTACCTAACTGAACGGGGCAAGATCAAGTCCCGGCGGAAAACAGGCACCTGTGCCAAGCATCAGCGCCGGCTGGCCATCGCCGTCAAGAGGGCGCGGCATCTGGCATTGCTTCCTTTTACTGCAGAACACATGCGACGCTACTAGCCGGTTTGGTCGCTGGCACCGCGTGTAGACCAGACCAAACCTGCTTTGGGAGAATAGCAGATGGCTTCAAAGAAGAGCAGGCGCTCTTCCCGCAAGGGCGGGAGCGATCAGCCTGCCAGGCAAACCAAAAAACAGATCGCAATTGGCCGGAAGCAGGCGCGCCAGAACCGCATCATCTACATCAGCGTCGCTGCGCTGGCCGTTGTCGTCATCGCCATCCTGGCAATCGGGATCATCAGCGAGTTGGTGATCAAGCCTAACCAGCCTGTGGCCACCGTAAATGGGACCAAGATCCCGCTGGACGACTACCAGGATATGTTGACCTATCGCCGCTATAACCTGCACACCACCATCAACCAGATCCAGAGCACGCTGGATTCACTCAATCCAGAAGACGAGCAGAGCGATCTGTTGCGCAGCATTTACGAGCAGCAACTGCAACAGACCCAAACTTCGCTGGCATTGGCCTCAGAGGATGTGCTGGATGAACTCATCGAGGACGAGTTGATCCGGGAAGAGGCAAACCAACTGGGATTGACTGTAACCGATGCCGAAGTGGAACAGGCAATCTTTGGCGATCTGGAACAAGCACTTTCACAACCTACCCAGACAGTTGTCACGGGGACAGAGGAGATTCCTACAGCGACGCCTATACCCCAGGAACAACTGGAAGAAGTGTATAATAGCATTCTGAGCAACATCGGAATTGACGACAGCTCGTTCCGGAGCTTGATCGCGCGCGGCCTACTGCGCGAGAAACTGCAGAACCACTTGGCCGATCAAGTTGAGACGACGGGGCTGGTAGCTCAAGTAAGTCTAATCGCGACAGACACCGAGGAGAAGGCGCTGGAGGCCCAGGCGCGGATCGAGGGCGGCGAAGATTTCGCCATCGTTGCCCAAGAGGTCTCGAGTGATACGGTCAGTCTGGAAGATGGAGGCGACCTTGGCTGGGTAACCCCTGACCAATTGAGCACTCGCTATGGTCCCGAGGTTGAACAGGCCGCCTTTGATGCGACTCTCAATCAAATTGTCTTGGTCGAGGGGCAGGATCGGTACTATCTGGTGCTGGTCCGGGACCGCGACGAAAACGGTCCACTTCCGGAGAGCGTGTTACTGGCCAACCAGAACACTGCTTTGAGCGACTGGCTCGAGGAGCAGCAACAGTCCCCGGAGGTGCAGATCGAAAGGCAGTTGGAGGAAAGCCAAATCCCTGAGGACCCCTTCGTTGTGACTTCGTTTCAATGATCAGAAACCGACACAGAACAGAGCGGCTGGAGTAGTCTCCAGCCGCTTTTTCTTGTAGAGACTTGTCAACTGCAACCCACCTGACTTGGCATGGCTCACGGAGTCTGGTCCGGCTGGCGATACATTCCAGCGCCGGGCTAGTGGGGGTGGGTCCAGAGTGTGCGTGGTGTTGCGCAACTAGTCCGCCTGCCGAGTCACCTCGATCACGTTGGGCAGGCGATCGATTTGGTCCAGGATGCTAATTAGTTGGCTCACGGACATGATCTCGAGGGTAGCGGTGAGTGTAACAAGATTCGTTTTCTGAGGAAGCGTTGATGTTACCTCCCGCATATTGATCCCCTCACCTGCGATCACGGCCGCAATGTCCCTCAGAAGCCCATCCCGGTCCCAAGCCCGCACCTTGATGACTACTGGGTAGATGCGCTCTTCGGGGGTACCCCAATCTACTTCGATCAGCCGCTCAATCTCCCCCCTGTTCGTCCGCAGCAGGATATTGGGGCAATCCCACTTGTGAATCGTCACACCTCGTCCTCGCGTTACGTAGCCGATGATCGGGTCTTGGTCCTCTGGATCGGGCTTGCAGCATTGTGCAAGCTGCGTATACAGGTCACCAACCCCCTTGACCCGGATACCCTCGGGCGTAACGGCAACTTGCGGCTCCTCCTCCTCGGTGAACACTTCCTCACGGCGAAGAACCTGCAGCACGCGAGCGGCAACCCGCTGTGTGCTCAGATCCCCGTAGCCGATCGCCGCCAGGAAATCGTCGACATCCGCATATTCGAACAGAGCCGCAATCTCCTGGTAGGTGACATCATCGGTGAGGTTGAGTCGCTTCAGCTCACGGCGTAGCTGCTCGCGTCCGAAGACGATATTGTCGTCTCGGTCTTGCTGGCGGAACCAACGGCGTATCTTCTGCCGGCTGCGTGCCGACCGGATGTACCCCAAATCGGGTCTGAGCCAATCGCGACTCGGTCCCCCCCGCTTGGCAGTGATGATCTCGACCTGGTCGCCACTGACCAGTTGGCGCGTTAGCTGCACAAGACGACCGTTCACCCGGGCGCCCCGGCAACGATGTCCTACCTCTGTGTGAATATAGTAGGCAAAATCGATGGGCGTCG
>JASFOV010000241.1:0-6992 GCA_050116355.1 Anaerolineae bacterium | reverse complement strand
CGCCCCCAGAAGCCGCCCTTGTTCGTACATGCTGCCTGGATTGATGCACAGGGTCTTGCCAACCCGGACAGCGCCCTTGCCCTCATGAATGTGCCCGTGCAGTCCCAGCAAAGGCTGGTACTCCTTGATCACATCACGCACCGCGTGGCTGCCCACCGGAACCAGCGAGCGCCCGCCGAGCTTGGGCGTTAGGTCCTCCGTCAATTCGGGCACATCGTCCAGTGTCGAACCGTAGGGTGGGACATGGAGGTTGAACACACTGTTGCGGGGATTCTTGAGCTTGGCGATCATCGCATCATAGCGGACGCGTAGCTTGTCGTCATCCTCCTCGCGGTAGGTATGCCAGGGTGTGATGTTGCTCCAGCCGGAGCTGATCATCTCGTGGTGCTGGTCCAGCTCCGTGACCTCCCCCTCGACAAGCTGAACATGCTTGGAGGTGCGGACGATGTCATCTAGTTCGAACATGTCATCATTGCCCGGGGCCACATAGCAGCGGATGCCGGTCCCCTCCAGTTTCTCGTCGGCGTACGCCAGCCATTGTTCTGCGGTACCCAACACTTCGGAATGAAAGATCTCGTCGACGCGGTCCGGATTGGCACTCAACTCTTTCATTTCGTCTGGAGTCGTACGGTACGGATAGTACCCCCGGCTTTTGATGTGTTTGACCATCTCAGCCACTTGATCCTCACCGCGCAAGATCGACTCTTGCTCAAGCAAAACCGACTTGTAGACGTCGCCCCCCTGGTGGATGATAGGGACAATGGCCTTGCCGGTCATATCCCCACCCAGAATGATGATATCGGCGCCGTAGAACTTGCCAGCACTGATGAACTTTTTCCAGCAAATATCAGAACCATGCACATCGGTTGCAAAGTAAAGGGTCGTCATGGATCCTCCTATCCACCGCGAAAAGAGAGAGCAGGCACCCATCGAACAGGTGCGATCTGCTCCCTCTCCTCGGAAGTGCACGATCTGGGCAAAGGCAGGTGCTCTGGCTTGGCTCGTGATTGATGCCTAGACTTTCGAACATCAATCCCTCCCCTGACAGTTGCGGGACAGCGCCGGACTTGCACCGGACTTCTCCTTTTCAGCTCCAGAAGGAGTCACCTTTGCCCCTAGCTCACAGTACTATCAATCGCTCAAAGTATCAGCTCCCCATCGAATTCGACATCTAACCCGCGACGCAAGAAGGCGATCTATTTGCTCTTCTGCCGTTTGCGATATGCCTTGAGGTAGCGCATGGCGTACTCGTCACGGCCCAGCGCCAGATCGGCGGCCTGGATATAGTGCGCTACCTTGGCGGCATCGACAATGGGGCAATTCAGGCCCCGAGCGATGGCCATCGCCAAAAAGGCGCCGTTGAGCGTCTCTCGATCGGGCAGGCCAAAGGAGACATTGCTGGCGCCCAACGCTAAATTGACACCCAGTTCCTCCCTGACGATGCGGATGGCCTCCAGAGTAATCCAGCCCGCCTTGGAGTCAGCGCCCACCGTCAGTGCCAGGCAGTCGATGAGAATATCCTCGCGCGGGATGCCCAGTCCGGCAGCTCGCTCGACGATCTTTTTGGCGACCGCCAACCGTTCCTCCGGTGTGGCTGGAATGCCATCGTCGTCCATGCACAGGCCGATGACGGCGGTGCCATATTCGGCGACCAGAGGTAGAACCCGTTCCAGACTGGCTTCCTCGCCGTTGACCGAGTTGACCAACGGCTTTCCGTCGGGGTTGACCTCCTTGTGCGTGGCCAATGCTGCTGCCAGCGCTTTGCCATCAGCGGTGTCAATGGCCACCGGTTGATCTACAGTCTCGAGCACGAGCTTGACCGCCTTGGGCAGCAGATCCACCTCATCGACCCCGGCTGCACCCACGTTGACGTCCAGGATGTCAGCGCCGGCCTCCACCTGAGCCAAAGCTTCCTTGCGGACGATCTCCAGATCACCCTCCAACAGGGCAGCGGCCAGCTTCTTCTTGCCAGTTGGGTTAATGCGCTCACCCAACAAGACCGTCGGGCGATCGGGGGCGACTACGACTTTTTTCCCGGTTCCCTTGAGTACAGTTTCCATCGATCTTTCTCCTCCTGAGTCTCTAAGATTGGTTCAAGTTATGACGCAAGACGCAGCACCCGCCAAAGAGGGGTGCTGCTGTTTGCAGGTTACAAAGCGGACTTGATCTCCTGTTGAAAATCGGATATGTGCTTCTGCAATAGCGCTTCCGCTCGCCCGCCATCCCTCTTTTCGAGGGCGTCCGTGATCTCGATGTGTTGCTCCATCGCCCCCTTCACACTCTCCAAACGATCCAGCACCATGTGCCAGATGCGGAAACTCAGCGTGTGGAGGCGGCGCAGGCTATCGGTCAGGTATTCGTTGTCGGCCGCCTCGTAAAGCAATTCGTGGAAGCGCTCATCAATCTCCATCAGGGCTTCACTATTGTCATCCGGCACACTCCGCATCTGGCTCATCAACGATCTCATCTCAACCAGCTGGCGGCTCGTAGCCCGCTCGGCTGCTAGTCGAGCACACGCCCCCTCGAGGATCATGCGCGCTTCAAAGATCTTTTGTAAACCCGTAATGCTGATGTCAGAGACGAACATGCCGCGGCGCGGCGCCAAGAGGACAAGGTCCTCTGAAGCCAACCGCTGGAGCGCTTCGCGAATTGGGGTACGACCGAGGTGGATATCCTCCATCAACGCCTGTTCGTCAATGGCGGACAAGGGAGGGAGTTCTAGCGTGACAATTTTGTGCTTGATGAGATGGTAGGCTTTGTCGCTGAGCCGCACGTGCACTCCTCTCTGAGCGCTGTTGGAAGGCGCACTTTCCCAACTGGTTGGTCCAAGTACCGACTTCAGTCAACGACGAACTGCCTGCGAACCAAGTAGCCGTGGAACCCTAGCATACTAGAGATATATCTGAGATACATCCAGAGTATAGCACATTGCGTGCTCCTTGTCAAGAACTTTTTGGAGTTTTTTGGAAATTCGTAGGCAGCGTTTGCCCAGATCCTCAAAAAAGGTGTTGCGCAATCATCAAAAACAGGCTATAATGAGAGAGGAACAGACCAACGAGATATCGGGCACGCCCCTGGGGGCTCTCTCGCTGCCACGGTGCGTACTCTGCCCCAGGACATAGGGGCTGTTGGACAAGGAGGAAAAAGGATGGACCGTGTTGATCAAGTGTACGAGGCAATCAAGCAGAAAATCTTGGATCTGGAGGTAGATCCCGTCCAGCCTATCAACGAAAAGACGCTGGTGCGGGAAACGGCAGGCAGTGTTGCGCTCGTCCGGCAGGCGCTGGAACGATTGGCAGACGAGGGCATTGTGGCCAAGCGACGCCGGCAGTGGTATGTGACCCAAGCAGCGACCGCCTCGACCATGCACGAGATCTTTGAGGTGCGCACCACACTGGAAGGGATGTGCGCCCGGCTGGCTGCAGAACGGATCACGGACGAGGAGATCGAGGACATGGAGCAGCTGTTGCACGACTTTGAGCGAGTGCTCCGCGAAGGGAACAACCAAGCGCTCATCGCTGTCGACCAAAAGTTTCACCAGAAGCTCTATGAAGCCTCAGGCAATCGTTTTCTAGCACGCGCCCTAGATGAGATGTACACCCTCATCTACCGCCTCTTTTTCTTTGCCTTGGATCGAATGGGCAGTGTCCGGGGCAACGTGGAGGAGCACCGCGACATTCTGGCAGCGATCAAGAGCGGGGATGGTCGAACGGCCGAACGGCTGATCCGACGGCACATCGGCCACTTCCAGGCAATGGTTGAGGAATTGATCTAGGTCCAAAGAACCTGAATCAACTGGAACGTGCCTCATTCATTTGACAACCTGGCCACAAAACAGTGACTCGGTGAAAAAGGCATAGTAGCCCGGGCGATCGAGAATGCAGTCCGGCGACTGCGACTGGCACAGGCGCTGATACTCAGCCCAATCCTCCGACGACAGCTCTGTCTGGGCTCCTGTCCAGCGCATCTCAAAGAGATCGACCAGTGCCGTGCGCATCTCCCCGGTGAGTGGACCCTGAAGGTCACCCACCAGGGTCCGGACTGTACACCCCTCTAGCCCCACGCCACGGAACCAACCCAACGCGCGCAGAAAGTGCTGTTCGGGTTCCATGTCCCGGCTAAAAGGAGCGATCCCCGCCCCTGTGGCGTTCAAGCGAGCCTCCAACAAGGGGTGGCCCGGTAACAGCATCTGAGAGGACCAAACCAGGATAGCGACCGTACCGCCGGGGCGGACCACACGCACCAGTTCCCGCATGAGAGGCAGCGGGGAGCGGGTAGGATACCCAGCACAGTCTGCGCTCCACAGCCAGTCAAACGTGTCATCATCGAAGGGGAGCTGGTGAATATTGCCCTCGCGGAAGGAGACGCGCTCCGACAAGTCGACCTGCGCCACCAGCTTGCGCGCGCGATCCAGAAACGCAGGCGAGATGTCCAGCCCGGTCACGTGACCGGTGGGCCCTACAGCTTTCGCCAAGAGCGGGATTTGGAGACCGATCCCGCAACCCGCATCGAGCCCCCGGCTGCCTGGAGGCAAGTGCAATGTCCGGATGGCAGCACGGATGACCGGTTCTCGTAGAGGATCGGCCACCTCCAACCTGTTGGCGTAGTGCTCGATGTCGGGCATCCGGTCCTCCTGTTGGACGAACTATGCGTTACGAGTCCGCTTGATGCAGATCGCGGCGAGCACGCAATGGGATGGTGCGGAACTCCCGCACAAAGCGGACAAAATTGTCCACCGTCGTCTCGAAAAGCGCTTGGCCGAATTCGGCGGTGGCGACGGTGGCATCGCCGCAGACGCCACTCTGGCTCATGCGCGACCACCAATCTTGCCAGGAAAGGATGTTGGGCTGGGGCTGATCCCAGCCAAAGTGCTCCAGCTTGAGTTGGCCCATTTCACGCACGGCTCGATCCATCTGGACCAAATCGGGCCGTAGATGGAGCATCATCGCCGTCTCGTACTCGCCCGCATGGGCCACACCCCCCGGTTCTGAGCGGCGCATTTCGGTAAGCGTGGGCTCGGCCAAGGTGGGATCGATAGCGGCATTGGGACTCATAGCACCACAGATCATACCCGTCTCCAGTACCACGCGGCGGGCGACCAGATCGGCCAGGGGAGCATTCGACCCGTGTCCGTTAACGATCAGGAGGTGAGTGAAGCCGTGACGAGCAGCACTGGTGGCTACGTCGGCCACGTAGGCCAGAAGCGACTCCATGTCGACCGACACGGTTCCGGGAAAATCCATGTGATGCTCGTCCAAGCCATAGGCGACCACCGGCATGACAATCATCTCGCCAAGCGCCCGTCGCGCAGCTTCCAGGCAAATGGCCTCGACGATGACATTGTCGGTGTTGAGCGGTAGATGGGGACCATGATCTTCCACCGCACCAAAAGGCAAGAGCACCACTGGCTGGTGGCTAATGGCGACCCGCATTTCGGGCCAGGTCAGCTCTTCATAGCGAAACTTGTTCATCCTCACCTCTCGATGGTTGGCCTCCACCGGCGTGCAGTGAGCCGGTTGGCGACCAAAGTCAGGGTCAGATGGCCTGCGATAGCCTGGTCAGGATGGGCGGAGTAAACTAGACGCGTTTCACGATGCCCCTTATCATAGCCGGTGTGCAACATAGTCCCCTTGACACGGCGGGCCGGGTGCCGCCCACATCACCCCGGCCGTAAGATCCATAACCAGGGAAGCCAGGGTCAGATCCCGATCCAAAGGGGGATCGGCCGGGTTCTCGTGTGCGCAGATCGAGTTCGGGTAGTTGACATGATCCCGGAGCACAGTTTGTAGGCTGTCGACCGTGACCTGTCCCAACTGTGCTTGCAGCAGACGGCAAGCGCGGTTGAGTCGTACGTGCGAACTGGCATAGGTACCTGGTTCTTCCAGCCCCTGCATCTTGGGCGACAGATAATGATTGGTGTGAACCAACCAGCCTTTGTCGCCATAGATCAGATCGTGCGTTGTGGCCGAGGTTTCGACGCTATACAATTCGCCGTTCGCATCAGCCAGCAGATAGTTGTAACCACCGGCCCGCATCTTGGGCACACAGGCCCGGATCGCCTGACCGATCGTGGTCGCAGCCAACACCGCCCTCGAACAGAGAATGCGAGGCACGCCCACCCGCCCGTCGGTGGGATACACCGAGTTGATGGCCACACCGATGCCGGCGGCGTTCAAACCAATGTTCACCAGCAAAGGTCCATAGGTCATAGCCAGCAAGGTCGGCCCCTCGTCCGGTCGAGCACTAACCAAATACACATTGTCCTTATCCGCGCTACGCCAATCCTCGTTATGCGCCAACAGGACATGCGCGCCGGTCGTCTGATCATCGCGTACAGCTACGCACGTGCAACCCCACACCTCGTGTTGCACATCGGATAGGCCCTCGTAACAATTGAGCGTCCATACCTCTTCAAAAGTTACACCAGCGCCCTGGGCGATGCCCCGTAGTTCCGCGACAAACTGGGGAAAGGCGCGCTCTCCGTAGGGCAGGAACTTGCGGGCTTCGATCAGTGCCTCGCGCCAAGTCAGCTTGAGTGCCTTGGGGATCACCTCCCCGTAGCGAGCCAAGGCGCGATGGATCTGCTCTCGCGCTCCCTCACCCTGTTGCTGCCCCCGCTGAAGCGGCGGGCCATCCACCTCGATAAGCATCAGAGCTGGCAATTCCATAGCGACTCCCATGGCAACCCGTGCAGCCGCCCAGTCCAGGGAAGCGGCCCTAGTGGTGCGGTGAGTTGAGATTTCAACCGAGTGTATTCTAGCACAAGAACAAGACATTGGGAAGCAATGACTTTACGATGCCGGCTAACCGGATCACCACTCCTCAAGCCCGAGGCGCACCTACTCTCGCGACGGCCAGCCGCAACGCCATTGGCTACAGCCTTCGCTAGCAAAAGGTTGGGACAGGGTTCGGGACACCACAAGGGACAGTTTCACACTACACTATATTTAAGGATGAAAAGCTACGACCTGCAGAATAGGTCCACGGCATTA
>JASFOV010000240.1:0-7008 GCA_050116355.1 Anaerolineae bacterium | reverse complement strand
TCTTTGGTCAAGAGGCGGTCGATGCCGCGCAATAACGAGCCACCGCCGGTCATGACGATCCCGCGGTCGATTACATCGGATGCCAGTTCGGGTGGGGTCTTTTCCAGAACGTTCTTGACTACGCCGACGATTGAGGCCATGGGCTCAGCAATAGCCTCGGTGATCTCTCCTGAGGTGACCTGAATGGTCTTGGGCAAGCCGGATACCTGGTCCCGGCCCCGGACTTCTTTGTCCAGTTCCTCTTCCAGGGACAATGCGCTTCCGATGGCGATCTTGACTTCTTCCGCTGTTTTCTCACCGATCATCAAGTTGTACTTGCGCTTGACGTAACTCATGATCGCTTCATCGATCCGGTTGCCACCGACCCGCACCGAGGCATACTCGACGATGCCATTCATTGAGATCACGGCGGCCTCGCTGGTTCCACCGCCGATGTCAACCACTAGGTTGCCGGTGGGTGTATTGACCGGCATCCCCGCGCCCAGGGCGGCGGCGAGTGGTTCGGGGATCAGGTACGCTTCGCGCCCGCCGGCTTGGATGGCCGCATCGTGGACGGCGCGACTCTCGACGCTGGTCACACCCACGGGAACGCTGATGGCGATGATAGGCTTGAACAGCCGGAGCCGGCCAGCAACTTTCTCGATGAAATAGCGCAACATGGCCTCTGTCACCACATAGTCGGCGATGACGCCGTCGCGCAAGGGCCGGGCTACCTCGATGGTCTCCGGCGTCCGACCCAGCATCTCCCGGGCGTCGGCTCCGACAGCCACAATCTTGTTGTCGGTCAGGGCGATGGCTACCACAGATGGTTCGTTAAGGATGATCCCTTTGCCTCGCACCCAAACCAGAACATTTACAGTTCCTAGGTCTACTCCGATATGCTTGGTTAGCATGTGTTTTTCACCCGGCTCGATAGATTAAAGCACAAGGTACGATGGGGACGGGTGCGCCGCCCGTTCCCATCCTTGGTTGTCATCGATCTCATTCTGAAGGGGACTTGGGCCCCGGGGCTCTGCCCCCGCGACTGCGCCTTCGTTTGGCTACTTTTAGGCGGAGCACCGAGCGACGGAGAGCCGCTTCGGCGCGGGCAAAGTCCACATCATCCTGTCGCTTCTGGGCCATCGTCTGTGCGGCTCGTTGCCGCGCTTCCTCGGCTCGTTCGATGTCGATCTCTTCAGCACGCTCAGCCGAGTCGGCCAGAATGATCACGCGATCGGGCTGAACTTCCATAAACCCACCGCCGATGGCCAGGAATTCATCCTCCTGGCCGGCACGGTGGATGATCAGCTCTCCAAACGTCAAGGCCGTCATTAGCGGGGCGTGATGGGGCAAGATGCCCAATTGACCTTCGATGCCCGGGGCCACAACCATATCCACGTCTTGGTCAAAGACCGCACGTTCGGCGGTTACAACCTCGCAGCGTATCTGGGCCATCTACCTCTCCAGCCTCTCCGCGTTCTCTACGGCTTCGTCGATGGTGCCCACCATGTAGAATGCCTGCTCGGGCAGGGCATCGTACTTGCCATCCAAGATCTCTTTGAAGCCCCGCACCGTCTCTTGAATGGAAACATAGCGACCTTCGCGACCGGTGAACTGCTCGGCCACGAACATAGGCTGGCTCAAGAAGCGTTGGATCTTGCGTGCGCGGGCCACGACCATCTTGTCCTCTTCGGACAGTTCGTCGATACCCAAAATGGCGATGATGTCCTGCAGGTCTTTGTAGCGCTGCAGCACCCGCTGCACTTCGCGAGCTACGTCGTAGTGCTCATCGCCGACGATGCGCGGGTCTAGAATGCGCGAAGTGGAGCCCAGCGGATCGACGGCAGGGTAGAGGGCTTGCTCAGCGATCGATCGCTCCAGAGCGATGGTGGCATCCAAGTGGGCAAAGGTCGCCACGGGCGCGGGGTCGGTGTAGTCGTCGGCGGGAACGTAGACGGCTTGCATTGATGTGATGGAGCCTTTTCGTGTGCTGACGATCCGCTCCTGCAACTGTCCCATCTCGGTGCCGAGCGTTGGCTGGTAACCAACTGCGCTAGGCATTCGCCCTAGGAGAGCGGATACTTCCGATCCAGACATGACGAAGCGAAAGATGTTGTCGATAAAGAGCAGCACGTCCAAGCCTTGATCCCGGAAGTACTCGGCCATCGTCAGTCCGGTCAGGCCGACGCGCAAGCGTACGCCCGGCGGCTCGTTCATCTGGCCGAAAACCATGGCTACGCTATCGATCACACCCGACTCGCGCATCTCGTGCCAGAGGTCGTTGCCCTCCCGGGAGCGCTCGCCCACGCCAGAGAACACCGAATATCCCCTGTGAACGGTAGCAAAGGTGCGGATGAGCTCCTGAATGATTACGGTCTTGCCCACACCTGCCCCACCGAAGACGCCGGTCTTGCCTCCGCGGGTGAAGGGAGCGATCAGATCAATCACCTTCAGGCCTGTCTCCAGGAACTCGGGCTTGGTCACCTGTTCCTCGAACGAGGGCGCCGGGCGGTGGATGGGGTAGTACTCCTCCGCATCCACAGGCCCTGCCTCGTCGATGGCCTCGCCCAGGACGTTGAAGATACGCCCCAGCGTCGCCTTGCCAACAGGAACGCTAATCGGCTTGCCGGTATTGATCGCTTCCATGCCCCGGCGCAGTCCATCGGTGGCATCCATGGCCACACAACGTACCCAATTGTTGCCCAAGTGTTGCTGTACCTCGGCGACCAGTTTGCCGCCGTTTCGCGGAATCTCCACGGCATGATAGATCTCGGGCAGCGCTTGGGGCGGAAATTCAACGTCCACGACGGGGCCCATCACTTGTACGACGCGGCCCTTGTTCCCTTCAGCCATCGGTCCTCCTCAGCTAGTAGTTCATCTCGCCTGTCTGCAGACAGGGCGGGCGTTGGTGGTTGTCGCTCACTCGTGCGCCTCTCCTGGCACAACCAGGCAGGTCAATGTATCTCGAATCCCGGCTGCAGGCCGGATGTCTTGCATGATCGTCGTCAGAATCTCGTTGGCGCTGGCTGCTTTGATGGCGACGATCAGATCGTAGGGTCCAGTGATCATCTCTACGGATTGAACGGCTGGGCTGACACGAAGCGCGCTGTAGACCGCTTTGGTCAGGCCCGGCGCCGTTCTCAGAAGAACATAGGCTTTTGCAGCTGTTTCTGCAGCCATATCTCGTACCTTTGCACTTTCTCTCCTGCACTGCCTACCCTTGGGTCAACGCCTCAGCGCCACCGGCGATATCGAGCATCTCTTTGGTGATCGCCTCCTGGCGGGCACGGTTGTAGGTCAGCGTCAGGTCATCCAGCAACTCGTTGGCATTCTCTGTGGCATTGCGCATGGCTACCATGCGGGCGCTATGTTCGCTGGCCAAGGACTCCAAAATCGCTTGATAGATCTGGAGCTCGGTAAAGCGCGGCAGGACCGTGCTCAAGATCGTATACGGATCGGGTTCATAAATATACTCGATCTCTTGAATCTCTTCTCTCAGGTCCCGGTATTCCGAGGTTGGGGAAACACCCAGACTAAGTGGCCGGATGGGCAACAATTGCCAGATGGCCGGTCGCTGTGTCAGGGTGTTGATGAAATCGGTGTGCGCCAAATAGACCACATCCATCTGGCCTGACACAAAGGCATCCATCACGGTCCGGGCGATGGACGTGATGTCCAGCAGACGTGGCTGGGGTGGCAGATCGGAGAATTCAGAGACGATGTTGTATCCCATCCGCCACATCGCATCCCGCCCGCGCTTACCGATGGTCACCAGTTCGACCGGATACGGCAGCTCTTTGATAAAGTGCGAGGTCGCTTGGGTCATATTGTGGTTGTAGCTGCCGCACAATCCTTTGTCGGCGGTGATGAGTAATATGCCGACGGTCTCGATCTGCTCGCGAGCCATCAACAGCGGATGCACTGATTCATCCACCCCTTTTTGGGCAGACAGGTGAGTCAGAATCTCCCAGGCCTTTTCACTGTACGGCCTGGTGGCCAGCACCTGTTCCTGGGCGCGGCGCATCTTGGATGCCGCGACCATCTGCATGGCCCGGGTGACCTGGGATATGTTCTTTACGCTCCGGATCCGTCGCCGGATCTCCCTTGTGCTAGGCAAGGCTTGCTCCTTGTTGGGTAGCTCTTATGCTACGAGTCCTCTGGCTTGGGCTCCGTGATGAACGTTCGCTTTTCGCTGGGTGGGCTGATATCCACACCAAGCGGCTTGCCATTTTCGTCCTCGCCGGTCTTGCGCACAACACGCACCCACCAATAGACAACGCCGTGTCCTTGGTCGGACGGCAGATGGAATGGCGCCAAAAACGCACCCTCGACCAGAAACTCGGTCTCTTTCAAATAGACGTAATCACCGTACCATTGTTGCCCATCGGTCTTGGGCGGGCGCTCCAGGTGCAGGTGATAATATTCATCTGCGGCCAAGTCGCCGACCGATTCCCACTTGAGCAACACTGTAGACTGCCATGGGACCGGCTGGTTGTTCGATGGCTCTAGCAGACCAGGTGCCGGATAAATCATGTCGCCGGCCCTGGGTGTGCTGGTCGGCGTGGCAGTTTGGACCGGCGTCGCCGTGTTCGGTGTGGGTGTCGCGGTCCCGGTCCCGCCTGATTCTGAGGTGGTAGCCGGACTGGGTGTGGCGCGCCGCGTCGGCGTTGCCTCGCGGGTTGCGCGAGGTGTCGGCGTGGCGACAATGATCAACGGTGTGTCTGTTGGTTGTACCTCGGTCGCCTCCTGTGCTCTGGGCGTGGCCGTGACCACGATAATCCAAGGCGTCTGTGTGGCTGGTGGTTGGGTTGGCACTGGGGTGCCGCTGCACCCAGCCAGGACCCCGACCAGCATCGCCATCACAGCGAGCCACGGGAGAGATGCTTTCATGGTCTAGTACGCCACAGTGGCCTTAAAGTCCCGAATTGCCTGCCCTAAGGCCTCCTGGGTTTCTTCACTCAGTTTCTCACCGGTTGCGATGGTCTGCACCAAGTCCGGATGGCTGTCCCGCATATGGCGCAGAAAGGCATCTTCAAAGTCCTCAACTTTGCGCAGTTCGACGTCGTCGAGAAAGCCGTTGCCTACGGCAAAAAAGATCATAATCTGGTCGGCCATAGGCACCGGGCTGTATTGTCCCTGTTTGAGGACCTCTTGCACGCGCAGGCCTCGCTCCAATTGACGGCGCGTGGCCTCATCCAAGTCCGAGCCGAACTGGGCAAACGCCGCCAGCTCGCGGAACGCCGCCATATCCAGTCGCATCCGTCCAGTAACCTGCCGCATGGCCGCGCTCTGGGCGGCGCCACCCACGCGCGAGACGGACAGACCTGCGTTAACAGCCGGTCGGATGCCGGCATAGAACAGGTCGCTCTCCAAGTAGATCTGTCCATCGGTGATCGAGATGACATTGGTGGGGATATAGGCAGACACGTCCCCGGCTTGGGTCTCGATGATGGGCAAGGCGGTCAGCGAGCCACCACCATAGTCTGGGTGCAGCTTGGCCGCTCGCTCCAACAGGCGGGAATGCAGATAGAACACGTCGCCGGGATACGCTTCGCGACCGGGCGGCCGGCGCAGGAGGAGTGATACCTGGCGATACGCCCAGGCGTGTTTGGACAGGTCGTCGTAGATGATCAAGGCGTCTTTGCCGTTCTCCATGAACTCCTCGCCCATCGCGCAGCCGGCGTAGGGCGCAATGTATTGCAGGGTAGCCGGTTCTGAGGCCGATGCGACTACGACAATTGTGTGCTCCATCGCACCAAACTCTTCGAGCGTGGCAACCACCTGGGCGATCTGGGCTAGCTTCTGGCCGATGGCCACATAGATACAGATCAGATCCTTGCCCTTCTGGTTGACGATCGTATCGATGGCAAGAGCTGTCTTGCCGGTTTGCCGGTCGCCAATGATCAACTCGCGCTGGCCCCGGCCGATAGGTATCATGGAATCGATGGCTTTGATGCCTGTCTGTACTGGCGCATCCACACCCTGGCGGGTCACAACGTTGGGGGCAATACGCTCGATGGGACGCATTCCTGAAGAGGCAATGGGGCCTTTGCCGTCGATCGGTTCGCCCAGCGCGTTGACCACGCGGCCGATAAGCCCCTCGCCTACCGGCACAGAGACGATGCGTCCGGTGCCCCGCACCGTATCATCCTCCTCGATGTCGGTATACTCGCCCATGATAATGATGCCCACGTTGTCGGCTTCCAGGTTGAAAGCCAGGCCCATGATGCTCGTATTGCGATCGGCTTTGGGCGGGAACTCGACCAACTCCATGGACATCACTCCGGCCAAGCCGTCGGCCCGGGCAATGCCATCGCCGACCTCAATGACCGAACCGACGTCCACAGCTTGGAGTGGGACATCAAATTCTTCGATCTGCTTTTTCAGAATCGCCGAGATTTCTTTGGCTTGTAAGGCCATTCATGCCTCCGGAATAACGGGATCCGTGATTCGCAATCCGAGGCTCGCACACCCCTGGATGGGGCGTCCAGAACCGCGAATCCCGAAACCCGAACTGCGTTTACGGTGTGTGTTATGCCGCCAGTTCATCTCGCAATGCGGCCAGTTTTCCGGCCACGCTGCCATCAATGACCCGGTCGCCCACGCGGAGGTGGATGCCACCAATGAGCGACTCGTCCACCTCATACTGGAACTCCAGATCGGTGCCAAAGCGGGCGACCAGCTGCTCCTGAAGACCTTGCTTCTCTCCTTCAGTGAGCGGGACGGCGCTGGTCACCTGCGCCAGCCTCCGCTCCTCAGGACGGTGGCTCACGAGCCGGTCAAACTCGAGCAGGATGGCATCCAACTGGCCCAGTTCTCCGGCTTCGAGCAACGTGCCCAGGAATTTGCGCACGCTTTCGCTCAGCCCGCCGGGTACAGCCTTGTCCAGCTGCTGGAGCTTGATCTGCGATCCGATGCTGTTGTCCTCCAGAGTGGCGCGCAGGTCAGCCTTGGCCCTCACAGCCTGTTGTACAGCCGCTAATTGCTGGGTCCAGGTTTCCAGAGCCAAGTCATAGATAGCCCTGGCAT
>JASFOV010000239.1:0-7011 GCA_050116355.1 Anaerolineae bacterium | reverse complement strand
GCGTCTGGCCCGACCCCGAGCCAGATCCCTATGAGGTCGTGCTGCAAGTGCAAGCCTGCGGCGTGTGCGGCTCGGACATGCACTTCTACGAAACCGACAAGGATGACTACATCCTCTATCCCGGCCTGACCAAGTTCCCCACCATTTTGGGCCATGAATTCTCGGGCAAGGTGGTCGAAACCGGCTCCAAGGTCACCTCCCTGAAGGTCGGCGACATGGTCACCGTCGAGGAGATGATCTGGTGCGGGCGGTGCATCCCCTGCCGCAACGGTTACCCCAACCACTGCACCAACCTGGAAGAGATCGGCTTTACCATCCCCGGCGCCTTTGCCAACTATATCGCCGTCGACGAAAAGTTCTGCTGGCCGATCAATGCCATCGCCGAACAGTTTGGCGACGAGGAGAAGGCGTACGAGGTTGGGGCCATGACCGAGCCGACGACGGTGGCCTACAACGGCATGTTTGAGCGGGCCGGCGGCTTCCGGCCGGGTCATTACGTCAGCGTCTTTGGCGCGGGCCCCATCGGCCTGGCTGCCATCGGCCTGGCCAAGGCAGCCGGGGCGGGCACCATCGCCGCCTTTGAGCTCTCGCCGGCGCGGCGCGAACTGGCGACCAAGGTCGGCGCCGATTATGTCTACGATCCGCGGGAGGTGAGCGCGGGTGAGGTGTTGATGGAGCTGAGCAAGGGCGAAGGCTTTAACTTCCAGGTCGAAGCCGCGGGCGCCCCGCACCTGACCATCCCCGAGATGGAGAAAGCACTGGCTATCAACAGCAAGGTCGTTCAAATCGGACGCGCCGCGCGGAAGGTGCCGATGTACTTGGAAGCCTTTCAGGTGCGGCGCTCGCAAGCCTTTGGCGCGCAAGGGCACTCGGGACACGAGACCTTCCCCAACGTCATCCGCTTGGTGGCAGCCGGCCGCCTGGACCTGAGCCCCATCGTGACCGCCCGCTACGAGCTGGAGGCGACGGTGGACGCTATCGCCAAATCTACGGAGCGAGCGGACGGCAAGATCCTCGTGAAACCGAACTAGAGTTGGGGTGGGGAGCCGTTCCGGTTTCTCATCCCGCAATCTGGAAAGGAGGTGCTCACTCATCCAAACCCTGTCACAAGTCGTCGTTGAAGCGTAGAGCCTTTCAAATCAAAACCTAGGAGGAAGAAAGAAATGTCACGTCTAAAAGCCATTTCGATGTTGTTGATCGCGATCATGCTCGTGTCTCTGGTCGCTTGTGGGGCGACGGAGGCTCCCCCCGAGCCGACCGAAGCTGAGGTAGTGGAAGAGCCCGCAGCCACCGAAGCACCGGAAGAACCCGCAGCTACCGAGGCACCACAAGTCACCCAGACGGGCTATGTCATCGGCTTGGCCGTGCACGAGAACCCGGCCGAGTCCTCGTTCTGGGGTGTGGTGGAAACAGGCGCCAAGGATGCGGCCGAGGCGATGGGCGTCGAGCTCAAGTCGGGCGGCAGCCTCGACCCGGCCGAGCAGGCACAGTTGATTGAGACCTATATCGCTGACGGCGTGGACGGCATCATCGTCTCGCTGTCCAACCCCGATGCGATGAAGGACGCGGTTATGAAGGCGACGGATTCCGGGATCCCGGTCATCACTATCAACTCCGGTGTCAACGTCTACAAGGAATTGGGAGCCATCACCCACGTCGGCCAGACCGAGTTTGTAGCCGGCCAGGGTGCGGGCGAGCAGTTCAACGAGGCCGGTGCGGCCAAGGTGATGTGCGTCATCCACGAGGAGGGCAACATCGGTTTGGAGGAGCGTTGCGACGGCCTGGCCGATACGTTCAGCGGCGAAGTGGAGCGCTTCAACGTGGCCACGACCGGCGTGCGCGACATTGCCGGCACGCTGGCCAGCATCCAGGACAAGCTGATCGCGGATTCGGACATCGATGCCATCCTGGCGCTGAACCCCAACATCGCCGATGCGGCCATGCAGGCGATCGACGCGGCTGGCGGCGACCAGATGCTGGCCACCTTCGACCTGAGCTCCGATGTCCTGGAGGCCATCGAGGCCGGTGAGATGATGTTTGCCGTGGACCAGCAGCAGTACCTGCAGGGCTACCTGCCAGTCGTGTTCCTGTACCTGTACAACGCCAACCTGAACACCGTCGGTGGCGGCCTGCCGGTCCTGACCGGACCGGGCATCGTTGATGCCAGCAATGCTGGGGCGGTCAAGGATCTAGCCGCAGCCGGGACGCGGTAGTTCACCAGACCGTGAACTCTTAACGAACTGCGGGATGGGGCCCACCGGCATTGCCGGCCCATCCCGCAGCGTTATCGCTTTATGTCGTTGCTGACCTGAAGCTGGGTGCAGGACGCGAGCGCTACGAGCACAGGTCAGCTGAACCAAGGGAGGCTACGTATGGCAACAAACACGGCTGGTGCCGCACAAAGAGACGAGCGTCTTGCCGAAGTCGGTTTCTTCCGTAGGGCTCTGCGACAACCCGAAGTTGGGGCCCTCATTGGCGCAGTCGTCGTCTGGCTATTCTTCGCCTTGATGGCATCGGAGAACTGGCTCTCGGTTACCGGCGTCGCCCGCATCCTCGACTCGTCGTCGACTCTGGGCATTATGGCGGTCGCCGTGGCCCTGCTCATGATCGGCGGCGAATTCGACCTATCGGCCGGTGTCATGACCGGCACAACGGGCCTGATCGCCGGTATGTTGGCCACCCAGCTGGGGTGGAATCTTTGGATCACTTTGTTGGTATCCCTACTCTTTGCCCTCGTGGTCGGTTACTTGAACGGTCTATTGGTGATCAGGACCGGGCTGCCCAGTTTCATTGTGACGCTGGCGACCTTCTTTATCCTGCGAGGGGCCAATGTGGGCGTTACCCGCCTGGTGGTCAACCAGGTCCGGGTGGCGGGGATCGACGCAGCGCCAGGGTTTGAGGCTGCCCGCCTGCTCTTCAATACGGAGTTTAGCCTGTTCGGCGCCGAATTCCGGACAGTGACCCTGTGGTGGATCGCACTCACAGCGCTGGCTAGCTGGATCCTGATGCGGACAAAATACGGCAACTGGATCTTTGCCACCGGCGGCGACGCCAATGCCGCCCGCAGCCAGGGCGTGCCCGCCCAGCGGGTCAAGATCGCGCTGTTCATGACCACCGCCGGCGCTGCCTGGCTGGTGGGTACTATGAATATCCTGCGGTTGCGCTCGGCCGTGGCCAGCCAGGGCATCGGCCAAGAGTTTGTCTATATCATCGCCGCGGTCATCGGTGGCTGCTTGCTGACCGGTGGCTACGGCTCGGCGATCGGCGCGGCCATCGGCGCCATCATCTTTGGTATGGTCCGGGTAGGCATCACCTTTGCCGGCTGGGACACCGACTGGTTCTACGCCTTCCTGGGCGTCATGCTATTGGTGGCCGTGCTGGTGAACAACTTTACCCGCCAGAGAGCTGAGGCTGTCACAGTGGCTACCGCCAAAGCCAAGACCGAAGATGAGGAGGAAACATCATGACGGAACCGATCCTTGCAGTTCGGAACGTATCCAAACTCTTTGGAAGCGTGATCGCGCTGAGCAACGTGTCAGCGGAGGTATATCCCGGACAGGTCACGTGTCTGCTGGGAGACAATGGCGCTGGCAAGTCGACGTTGATCAAGATCTTTGCCGGGGTACACCAGCAGACCGAGGGCGATTACTTTTTCGAAGGCGAGAAGGTCCGGTTCAACTCACCCCGTGAGGCTCTGGCCCACGGCATCGCTACGGTGTACCAGGATCTGGCCATGGTGCCACTGATGCCCATCTGGCGCAACTTTTTCTTGGGTGCAGAGCCCGAGACGGGTTGGGGACCCTTTAAGCGATACCGGATTGATTTCGCCAAGCGCACCGTGCGCGAGGAATTGGGCAAGATGGGGATCGACATCCGCGACCCCGACCAACCGGTGGGCACCATGTCCGGTGGCGAGCGCCAGTCAGTGGCCATCGCCCGGGCCGTCTACTTTGGGGCCAAAGTCTTGATCCTTGACGAGCCGACAGCGGCTCTGGGTGTCAAGCAGGCCGGCACGGTGCTAAAGTACATCGCCCAGGCTGCCGCCCGCAATTTGGGTGTGATCTTTATCACCCACAACCCGCACCACGCCTATCCGGTCGGTGACCGGTTCATCATCCTCAAGCGCGGCCGGACCTTGGGTATCTGGACCAAAGACGAAATTACACGGGAGGAAATGATCCGCAGTATGTCGGGGGCTGATGAACTGGAGGCTCTGACCCACGAGCTGGACGAGGTCACTCGTCGTAGAGCAGTTGCGCAGGAAGACGGTTCCGAAGCATGACCACCTACCATGGCCTCGCCCCAGCGCGGGAATGAGCAGGGAACCATCGTGGGCCTGTCTGTTTCCTGCGCAGGGCAGACACGGCTGTCTGGCTGCTCGTCATGGCTCTGCTGGGCCGTTGCCGGTCTGGTGGCTATCGGCCTGCTGGTGTTAGCCGCGGGTTGCAGACCCCCGTCCAAGGAACCGCAGTTGCTCATGGACGAGTCCGTGGCGAGCGATTTCCAGGCGCTGGCAACCGACACTTGGACGGAATTCCTGGCAGTGTTTCAGGCACGAAGCGCGTGCTTTGGCGATGTGCGCCTGCGGGCCACGCGCACGCTTGACAGCCGGGCGGTTTATGACCCGGACACAGCCACCGTCACTGTCCGGGTGCCGGGGACGCCCGCGCTGTTGCAGGGGGCGCTGGTCCATGAGTGGGCGCACCACATCGAGTTCCAATGTGCGGAGCACCAGCAACTGAGACCCGCGTTCCTCGCAGCGTTGGGGGTGTCGCCTGACACGCCGTGGCGACCCGAATCTAGCAGACTGGACGCAGCAACTGATGGGAGTAAAGCGATCCCCTCGGAGCAGTACGCTGAAGCGGCGATCGTCCTGGTCCTTGGCAGACGCCAGATTACCACCGGCGTGCCGATCACCCAAGAGGCAATCTCAACCCTCGGCGAGTGGGCCGCTGGCGATTGAGGCCCGAACCGTCCGATCGACGTGGATGTTCCCAATCCGGTTGCGGATGGGGAAGCATCCCTTAAGAACTAGGAGCGACCGAAATGTTTGAAACCATACTTGTTCCGGTCGATGGCTCGCGACATGCCAGGTGCGCCATCGAAGCAGCGGTTGAACTGGCCAAGTGCCACGGCTCCTCGATCCTGCTGTTACATGTCATCCGCGACCTGTCCCTGCCGAAAGAGATCATGGAGATGATCAGAGCCGGGGAGGTCACCGAATCACGGACCGAGATCCTTCGGAACTCGGCAGAGATCATTTTGGAGAATGCCCAAGTGATGTTTGACCAGGCGGGCATCTCCGATGTCAAAACGGAATATGTGATAGGCAATCCGGCGGCCAGGATTCAGGCGCATGCCGAAGCGCACCACGCCGATCTGATCGTCCTCGGCCAACGGGGCTTGGGCCCGACCGAAGGACTGTTGGGCGGGGTGGCCCGCAAACTACTGAACACGACTACCATCTCCTGCTTGGTCATCACCGAACCAGTCGACGAACGATAGGAGCATGCCCCCAGGATCGGAAAGAAGGATGTTTGTGAATTCTCAAGAGCGAGTTGTACGCACGCTAAACCATCAGGAGCCAGACCGCGTGCCGTTTGACCTGGGCGGCACGGGCCTGAGCACCATCCACGTCACCGCATACCAGAACCTGCGCCGCTATCTGAGCTTGGCCGACGTCGAGCCACGCGTCGCGTTTGTCCCGGAACAGCTAGTCCTCGTTGACGAGGACCTGGCCCAGCGCTTAGAGACCGATGTGAGACCTGTACTGCCAGGCACGGCCTCGACCTTTGAGTACTGCTACCGGGATGAAGGCGACTACCGAGCCTACACCGACGAATGGGGCATCGGCTGGCGCATGCCCAAAGAGGGCGGCTTCTACTATGACATGTACCACCACCCACTGGCCAATGCCGGCTCGCTGGACGAGTTCAAAGACTATCCATTTCCCGACCCGCTGGATGATGCGCGCTTTGAGAATCTGCAGGCCCAGGCCGAGGCAGCGGTGGCCAAAGGCAAAGCCGTTGCCCTGGCCGGGCCTTGTGCCGGCATCGCCGAGGTCTTTTCCTGGCTGCGCGGCTACGAACAGTACTATGTCGATCTGGCCCTGAACCAAGAGTACGTAGCCACCATGCTCGACCGCTTGGTGGAATTCAAAAGCGCCTATTGGGAGCGGGCCCTGGCCGAGATCGGCCACATGGTGGATGTCGTAGTCGAGGCGGATGACCTGGGCGGTCAGAACGCACCGCTCATGTCACCCAATACCTATCGCACGCTCATCCAGCCACGACACCAGCGCCTCTTCTCCTTTATCAAGGATCAAGCCCCGGTCAAGGTCTTCTACCACTCCTGTGGCGCTGTGTACAAGCTGATCCCGGACCTTATCGATGCCGGGATCGATATCCTCAACCCGGTGCAGATCAGCGCCGCCGATATGGATCTGCACGAACTGAAGCGTGAGTTTGGCCAGGACCTTGTATTTTGGGGTGGGGGCGTCGACACCCAGGGTGTTCTGGGCACGGCCAGCCCGGACGAGGTCCGGGACCACGTGCGGCACAACATCGAGGCACTGGCGCCGGGCGGTGGTTTTGTGTTCGCCACGGTCCACGACATCCAGGCCAACGTCCCCCCGGAGAACATCATGGCTATGTGGGAAGCGTGGCAGGAGTATGGACCGTATTCCTAGTGCTGGTGGCTTTGATGGATCTGTGGCCAAGTTCTCAAAGACCAGCTCTTGTCCGGAGACCTTTCTGAAGAGGAGGAATTGATGACAGAAGAAAAAAAGGATCGTGGAACGACATCGCCGCAGGAGGGCGAGATCGCTGAGAATGAAGACAGGAACGCTGACGAAGCGAGATACTACTACACGTCAAGTGGTGAACGGCGGAAGAAGTATCGGAAGAACGGCAAACTGACCGAAAGGTACTACTTGCAGGAACTTGGGAAACTCCAGGAGGAATTGGTCAAGCTGCAGTATTGGATCAAGGAAACGGGTCTGAAAGCAGCGAT
>JASFOV010000238.1:0-7038 GCA_050116355.1 Anaerolineae bacterium | reverse complement strand
GCGAAACGACTCATGGCGATCCCATACAATCTTGACCGGGCGGCGGATCCCGCGCTTGTCCAGGCAGAAGGCGGCCAATGCGAGAAGGTGCTGGACGGACAAGTCTTCACGGCCCCCGAAGGCTCCGCCGGCGGGGGCATAGATCACGCGAACCTGGTCCAGAGGCAAATCAAGCATGTGCGCAATCTGATGCTGGTCATCGTGATTCCACTGTCCCGCCGAGTGCACGGCTACACGGCCCTGCTCATCGATGAAGCCAATACCAGCCTCAGGCTGTAGATAGGCATGTTCTTGGTGGGGCGTGAAATAGTCCGTCTCAACAATGACTACATCATCGCGCGCAAACACAGCGTCAACGTCGCCCTTCCGGATACGCTGGTGGGACTGGATATTGTCCGGCCAGCGCTCATGGATGGTAGGGGCCCCGGCAGCCATGGCCTGGCGAGGATCGGTCAGCACCGGCAGGTCCTCGTATTCCACCCGGATCAGATCCCGCGCCCGGCGGGCCGCCCGTGCCGACTCGGCAATGACCACCGCGACCCGGTCAAAGACCGACCGTACCTTGTCGCCATTCAAAGCCGGCTGATCCTTGTAGATCAGACCGTATTCATTGACAGGTACATCTTTGTGCGTGAGAATGGCCACCACGCCCGGCACGCGCTCGGCCTCTGACGTATCGATGCCTGCGATCCGAGCGTGGGCTCGATCGCTGAATAGAACCTTGACCGTCAACAGCCCTTCGACCTGCAGATCGCCGGGGAAGCGGGCTTTGCCGGTCACTTTGTCCACAGCATCGGGACGCAGCAGCCGCTGTCCAATGGCTTGTCCCTTCATGGTACGGACACCTCCTTACACAATGATAGAGATCGTGATGATAGAGGACATTATACCCGTGAACAGACAGTTTGACAAAAACCTCTCTCATGGTTATAATGGCACCAATTCGGGCCTAAACAGTCCGATTCGTTCAGGCGCCATGGCGCGGGAAAGGATGTGTCATCAATGGAGATCAGCAGGCGGACCGACTATGGTGTCCGAGTCATACTGGATCTGGCCACTCTGCCCGAAAGAGAGCGGTCCTCGACCCAAGAGATCGCGGAGCGCCAGAACATTCCCAGCCCATTCCTGGCCAAGATCATCTCGCAACTGGCGCTTTCGGGTCTGGTAAGCACCTACCGGGGCGCCGGCGGCGGGGTCAAGCTCGCTCGTCCCCCGGCGGAGATCAGCTTGCTAGAGGTCATCGAGGCCCTGGAAGGCCCTATACGGTTGAACCGGTGCTTGATCCAACCGGGCGCCTGCCCGCGGGACCAAGACTGTCCGGTACATGATGTTTGGGCCACCGCTCAGGCCCAGCTTAGCAACCTGTTGGAGGGCACGACCTTCGATGACTTGCTCGTCTCGGAGAACGGAACCGATCAACCCTTGAGCTGACCTTATTGTGAAGATTCCTCAAACGCTACGCCTGTCAATGTACCAGTTCTGGTTGGGCGGGGTATCGGTGCTCATGCTCGGCACGCTCAACCGCATCCTCCGGGTAGAGATGGGCTTGGAGTTGGCCTTGGTAGGCCTCGTCCTGGGTGGCGCCCACTACTTGGCCGCCTTGGTCTCGATCCCCATCGGGCATCGCTCGGATAGCACGCCCTACTTTGGCTACCACCGTCTGCCCTATATCATCGCTGGCACAGCGCTAGCGGTTCTCACCGTACTCGCAGCGCCCTTTGTCGCCATGTTCGTCGCCGAGGATCCCAGCCTGTGGCGGCTGGCGCTGGCCTTCGCCTTCTTTTTCGTTGAGGGGCTCGGCGTCAACGTCGGCGCCACGACCTACCTGGCTCTGATCACCGACCGTACCGCAGAGTCGGAGCGTGGCCGGGTGGTGAGCTTTGTGTGGACGATGATGATGTTCGGCATTTTGGCCGGAGCGCTGGGCGGCGCCGCATACTTGAGCGACTATTCTTTCGGCCGCTTGGTTTCCCTCTTTGCTATGGTCGCCGGCTTGATCATCGCCCTGACCATCCTTGCCCTGTGGGGCTTGGAGCAGCGGCGACGCACCTCCGCAGCCCATGAGAGCTCCTCGCTACGCACTTCACTGCTGATCCTGCGGCGCAGCCGGCAGACGCGCCTCTTCTTCACCTTCATCCTGCTGGGCCTGTTCTTTCACTTTCTGCAGGATGTGATCCTCGAGCCCTTTGGCGGCGAGGTGTTGAACCTGACCGTGCGCCAGACCACGATGTTCAACGCCTACAGCATGGTGGGGGTCATCACCGGGCTGCTGGTTGGCGGCTCGGTGCTCATTCCCCGGCTGGGCAAGAAGCGAGTGGCGGCTGCGGGCAATATCATTGCCGCCGTTGCCTTCTTCATGCTGGTCCTGATCTCGCTGCGCCAGGCTCCGGCCCCTGCCCCGTTCGCCGTGGCCTTGATGGGCCTCGGTACCGGCGCATTCACGGTGGGTGGCGTCTCGCTCATGATGGACCTGACGGTGCAGGGTCAAGCGGGTCTGTTCGTGGGAGCTTGGACGCTGGCCCAGGCCTTGGCCAAGTTTGGCTCATCGCTGCTGAGCGGCACCGTCCACGACATGGTACTCAGCGCTGGGGGATCCAGCCACATGGCCTATGCCCTTATCTTTGGTGTGGAAGCGATCGGGCTACTGCTGGTAACCTGGCTGCTGCTCCATGTCAACGTCCTGGCCTTCCGCCGCGAGGTCTCGGACCTGCACCAGCTCATGGAGTACTCTTTGGGTTGAGGCTCATCCCGCGTCTATCCCCCTGGCCCAGCGTCCATGGTTGGGCTTAACGGATACGGCCAAACTGCCGTCCGACGATCTGCTGGCCCGCCGGGCTCAGCGCGAACTCGACAAAGCCCTCCACCGCGGCCGGCGACGGCTCGCGTGTGACCAGCCACAGCTCGTGAGTCAGCGCATAGCTGCCGTCGCTGGTGTTCTGCGTCCCCGGCAGCACCCCCTCCACGGCCAGCACCTTGACAGCCGAGGATACTTCGCTCATCGATACATAGCCGATTGCATCGGGCTGGCCGGCCACATAGGTTAGCACCGCCTGACTGGACGGAGCGACGATGGCCAGCGGCGAGACTTCCACATCCACCATGACCAGTGCCTCAAAGGCCTCTCGGCTGCCAGAACCTTCCTCGCGGCTGATCAACTGCACTGTTCCCTGAGCGGGGCTCCCACCGACTGCGGTCCAGTGAATGGCCCGCCCGCTAAACAGTTCCTGGAGCTGGAGCAGGCCGAGGCCATCCAGCGGGTTGCTGGGATGTACCACCATCGCCAAGCCATCACGCGCGATAGCCGTAGCCTTGTATCCCGGCCCCGGCGGCTCCGAGAGCCAGGCGGCCAGGGCCAGATCGATCTCGCCCGCCGCCAGCGACTGCAGGCCAAACCAAGTGCCCGGGTTTTCTACCCCGATCTTGACCGTTGGCGATCGCTGATGGTAGGCTGCCGACAGATCCTCCACCAGAGGGGCCATGGCCATTGCCCCGGCCGCCTCCAGGAACACCGGCTCGGGCGTTGCCACCGGTTGGCCACAGGCTGCCAACACCAAGGCCAGCACTAGCGCAATAGGGCGACAACGAGGCAAAAGATACCGAAGCATGCGCAGTATATGGCAAAGGGATACAGTTTCCCACGCTGTAGATAGCGTAGGAGAAAGCGGATACAGAGGTAGCCACTGAGTGCCGCGGCAAGGAAACCGACGGCCAACAGTGGGAGCTGGGCCAAGGCATCCGGCGCAGAGAACAAGTCTGTGAGTTTGAACAATCCTGCGCCAAAGATGATAGGCGTGGACAGCAAAAAGCTAAAACGGGCCGCATCCGCACGCCGGACTCCGCGTAATAGACCCGCGGCGATCGTGGCTCCTGAACGGGAGATGCCCGGCGCGATGGCTGCGGCTTGTCCCAGGCCAATGTACAGCGCATCCCGCGACCGTAGGTCGCCCGTGTCCCGGCTCTGCTTGCCCAGCCATTCACTGACACTGAGGAGTCCGGCCGTAACCAGCAGAAAGAGGCTGACCCACCCCGGCGCCCCAAAGAGCGATTCGAAAAGATCTTCCAGCAGGAACCCTATGACCGCTGCTGGCAGTGTGCCCAGAATGAGCAGCCACATCAGGCGGGCCTGCCGGTCTCTCCAATCCCAGCGCACCAGGCCGGTCAGCCACGCGGTGATCAGCTCCCACCAATCGCGCCAGAAGTAGGCCAGCACAGCAACCAGCGTTCCCCAATGGACCACGGTGTCGAACACCAGCCCCGGAGAGTCCCAGCCCAGCAACCAAGGCACCAACACCAGATGTCCAGAGCTGGAAACCGGTACGAACTCGGTGGCGCCTTGGAGCACCCCCAACACAATGGCCTGGATAATGTTCATACGATACGGGATCCCGCCACACACTCCCGACTAGAAGGCCAGGCGATCGAGGCACCTAGCTACCATTGGGATTCTGTCGGCGAGACTGCCTCCTTTTCTCGCGATTTGCAGCCCGGACTGCGTGGGGAATGACCGGGTAATCAGCAAGGAACGCCTCCTTGAAGGGCGAGAATCGATCCTGGGCGATTGCCTCGCGGACATCACGCATCAACTGCAGCAAGAAGTGCACGTTATGGAGCGTCGCCAGGCGAGCACCCAAGATCTCGCCCGCCTTGAACAGGTGGCGTAGGTACGCCCGCGAAAAGCGCCGACAAGTGTAGCACTGGCAGCCCTCCTCAATGGGCGCCGGATCGCGCTCGAACTGGGCATTGCGGATGTTGATGCGGCCGTGCCGGCTGAAGAGCGCTGCATTGCGAGCTAGGCGCGTAGGTAGCACGCAGTCAAAGAGGTCCACCCCCCGGGCCACTCCCTCCAGCAGATCTTCCGGCGCCCCAACTCCCATGAGGTAGCGGGGCTTGTCACGGGGGAGCAACGGTGTCGTGGCTTCGAGCATGCGGTGCATCTGCTCTTTCGTTTCGCCCACACTCAAGCCACCGATGGCATAGCCGGCAAAGTCGAGATCGACCAGGAAGTCGGCGCTGCGTTGTCGCAGGTCGGCAAAGATGCCACCCTGGACAATGCCGTACAACGCCTGGTCGCCGCGGCGATGGGCAACTCGACACCGCTCAGCCCAGGCATGGGTCCGGGCCAGGGCCTGCTCATTGTACTTCCGGTCATTAGGCTCAGCACACTCGTCTAAACACATGACAATATCGGCGCCCAGCTGCGCCTGGACCTGGATCACCATCTCGGGTGTAAACATATGGCGTGAGCCATCAATGTGGGAGCGGAATTCGACTCCTTCGTCACTGATCTGGCGGTTGGCCGCCAGGCTGAACACCTGAAAGCCCCCCGAGTCGGTGAGGATTGGCCCACTCCAATCCATGAAGCGGTGCAAGCCGCCCATTTGGGCCACGAGATCCGCGCCGGGCCGCAGATAGAGATGGTACGTGTTGGCCAGGATCAGTTCGGCTCCCAGCTCAAGAAGGTCCCGCGGGTCCAACGCCTTCACAGTCGCCTGGGTGCCAACCGGTGCGAAAGCCGGCGTCGAGATGGATCCGTGGCTTGTATCGATCCGACCCAGGCGCGCCTGGGTATGGCTATCGGCGTGCAGTAGCGTGTATCCAGAGTTCATAGTTCGTCAGTCCCGCGGGGCATTATAGCATAGGAGCCGTCATCTGCCCAGGGCAGACTGCTTCCTTGCATTCTGAAGGGAAATCGGGTATAATTTGTCCGATTTGGCGCCGGAGCGCTGGCGCCTGGCACGGACAACAACTCGAAGGGGAGTTGACCGGTATGCCGCAGAGACTGCTAAAGGACGACCAATAGCGTACGCGCCCAGCGTGGAATCTGCGCCCTATCGGAAGCCAGCCATCCCTTTCGAGCCCCTTGGTAAGAAGAGGGGCTTTTTGATACCCAAGTCAGGAGGAACACAGTGGTTCAACGCACAATGCTTGGTTCAGTAGTGGTCGTGGGCGCCGGAGTGGGCGGCATGCGGGCCGCGGTCGACCTGGCAGACTCGGGCTACAAGGTCTATCTACTCGACTCGGCCCCGAGCCTGGGCGGGGTTGTAGCCCAGCTGGGTTTTATGTTTCCCACCCACGACTGTGTGCTCTGCCGCGGCACGTCCGACCATGGATATGGCTGCTCGCGGCCCTCAATCTCGCCCTTCCTGCTCGATCACAGCAAGCACTCGAACATCGAAATCATGACCAACAGCACGGTCGTGAGCGCCGCCGGATTGCCGGGCGACTTTACTGTGAAGGTACACCACCGACCGCGGTATGTGGACATCAATCTGTGCATCAACTGTGATGAATGTGCGCAGGTATGTCCGGTCGAATTGACGTCTGAGTATCAAGCCGGACTGATGACGCGAAAAGCCGCATACAAACCTTCCGTGCGAGCGGCGCCCAACGCATACGTGATTGAGAAAGGCCCCTACTGCGAGCCTTGCCGCAAATGCCAGGAGATCTGTCCCACCAACGCCATCAACCTGGACGAGGAGGATTGGTTTGAGGAGATCAATGTTGGGGCCATCATCCTGGCCACAGGTTACAAGCTGTACGATCCAACTCCAGCGGAGGAACTTGGCTACGGGCGCTATCCCAACGTGGTAACAGGCCTCCAGTTTGAGCGCTATTCCAGCCGTTCCGGCCCTACGGAAGGGGTGATCCAGCGCCCATCGGACGGCAAGATCCCGGAGCGCATCGCCTGGCTGCAGTGCATCGGCTCCAGGGACCAAGAGCACCCCTACTGTTCCTCGATCTGCTGCATGTACGCAACCAAGGAAGCCGTGCTGGCCAAGGAGCGGCTGCCCGGCGTGGACTGCGAAGTCTTTATCATGGACGAGCGGGCCTTTAGCAAGGAGTACACGGCCTACTTTGAGCAATCGAAGGACCTATGGGGCGTGGAATACACCCGCTGCCGTATCTCAGAGATCAAGGAGAACCCGAATACCAATAACCTGATCCTGCACTACCAGGATGAGAAAGGGTATCTGCAGCGCAAGACCTTTGACATGGTCGTCCTATCAGTCGGTAGCGAACCGCCGCCCAAGGCCGTCG
>JASFOV010000237.1:0-7059 GCA_050116355.1 Anaerolineae bacterium | reverse complement strand
GGCTGTCCGAACACTCTATTATAACACCCAAGCGCAAGCAAGTTTCTTACATTCTGAGTGGCGGAACCCGCCATGGAAGTACTCGCAAAGACGGAATCGAGATCCCGGGACCCATGGCCAAGAATCCGTCAAGTCACTTTGCTACAGCCGTGGCTGGATTGAGTGGTGCGACGGCTGGGAGGGGCAGAACAGGCACAAAAGCCAAGGCAAACGCCCTGGACGCGCAGCCTGCCGCGTGCCCAGGGCGTTTTTTGGTCTTTCGCTACGGACTAGGTAGTGTTGACATCTCAAGAGTTTGCAGCGTAGGAAGTGCTGGTTCGTTCGTCTCAGGCGTGAAATTACCAAATGTCAACACGGCCTAGTTAGTCCAGACGATGGTCACTCGAGGCAGGTTGCCCGTTCCAAAGAAGTTGTTGCCCGATTCGACGCCGACATAGTCCTCCTCACCGTCGCCGTCCGACTCTTGCAGCCATCGCAGACGGACCTGGAACGTGTCACGACCGGCATTGACCGCGTCTTGCACCCAGGAGGCGATGGCCGGATCGGAGAGGATGTACCAGCTGCCAGGGCTTTGCTGCGGGCTGAGGGTCATCGAGCCCAGGGCCGGGGTGTCGAAGGCATCGGCCGACAGCCGGCTGCCATAGTCGACGTGTTCGAGGCGCAGGCCGCCCAACTTGCCGTAGGGATCGCCTTCGACCTTGACCTGGTAGAAGCGCAGTTCGGCGCTGTCGATGGTGGCACCGGTCGGGATCTCGGACAGGTCGAAGCTCATGAGTCCGCGCCAGATCAGTTCACCGACGCCGCTGCTGAACTCGCCGTTGCCCTGCAACACGTCCTGATTCTTGCTGCCGCTGCCGTCATTGGAACGATAACCATCGAGATTGGCATCGCTGGTGGAGGTCGTCGTACCCGAGCTGGGCGTTCCCTCCAAGACTTGGATCACGGCCGAGAGTTCGTTGTTCCCCTTGTCGGTCTCGGAGACTTCGTTGTTGATATCGGCGCGGGCCACCGTTTGGAGGGTAGCGTAGGCGTTGGCTGGCGTCCAGCGAGCGGTCACCACGGTGGAGTCGTTGGCGTTCAAGCCGTTGTCCACCCGGCCACGGAATGGGCCCTCGGAACCCGGGGCAAACTCCCAATCGAAGGGGTTGGCCGCGCCCGCGCCCTGATTGCGGATGGTGATTTTGACCTCGGTCTCTTCGCCCTGGACCGGTGGGTTGGGTTGGAATTGGATGGAGTCGATAATGAGATCGGCCTGCGGCACGTTGACTTGAACTTCGGTCGAGGCTTCCGTTTCGCCGCCGGGTCCGGAGGCGGTCAGGATGTACGTAGTTGTTTCGGAGGGGCAGACGGTGGTGCGGCCCGGGGTGCCTACCCCACCAACGTCGGGCTCGATACGGGCGTCGGTAGCGTCCACCACCTCGCCCCATTCGAGCGTCGTACAATCGCCGGCATTGATGGTCTGCGGGTTGGCCCGGAAGTACTCGATCTGCGGCGCGCCGGGCAAGGGAGTCGGAGTATCAGTTGGCACCGCGGTCTCTTCGGCTTCGGGCGTCGGGGTCGAGGTGGGCAACGCCTCGCCGGCAGCCACCACGTTGACCGTCACGCTGGCTGGCCGGCTCTCGTCGCCCTGGCTGTTATAGGCGACGGCCGAAACCGTGTGGCTGCCGACCGTGGTGAAGGTCCAGGCTTCGCTGACGGTGAGGGACGAGGTGCCCCTGGCCTCCGGGCTGGCGGATGAAGCGACGACCACGTCATCAACCATGAGGTCGATAAGGACAATGTCGTTGGCGGCGCTGGCGTTGGCCTGGAGCAGGACTTCGCTGTTGACGGCATATTGGGAATTGTCGGCCGGCGCGCTGATGGTCACATCGGGGACGCCACTACCTCCTAGTAGTAGGCCAGCCACCAGAGCGCAGCACAGGATGGTGATACCGATGAGGCCCGCCACCAGCAACCCGATGAGGACCGGGTTTCTGGATGGTGGCTTTTCGCCCGCTTCGGCGGCCAGCGCGGCGCCAGCAGCGACGGGCGGCAATCCTGTATCCTCCAACTGTACGTCGATAATGGTCGCGCCGACGCGGATGACATCGCCGTGGCGCAAGGGCTGTGCAGCCTCGACGCGGCGCTCGTTCACGAATGTGCCTTCGCTGCTACCCAAATCCTCGATCTGGTAGGAGCCGGTCTCGGCCTGGTAGGTGATGCGGGCGTGAGAGGCCGACACTTGGGGATCGGCGAGGATGAGGGTGTTATCCTCGCCACCGCCGATGGTGATCTCGCCTGCAGTCAGGGGGAAAGTCTGGCCGGTGTGCTCAATGACCAGTTGAGGCGTAACGCTTTCCTCAGAACTCATGGTACCTCCTTGATGTATGGATTTTAAGCCACTCTGGTTTCTGGTGTGATGCGGTTCCCGCCGTTCCAGAAGGCGGGGACACAAGCGAATACCACAGCAACTGGTAGCGTATGCTGTTGGTAGCAACTACCAGGCGCAAAGTATAACATCCCTTGTGAAAAAAGCAAAACGACGTATCACAGACGGCCATCTGTCCGGAGGCCGGATGGCTACCATTCGTACTCGATGGCGGTGATGGCGGTGACCGCCCCACCCGGGCCACCCAAGGTTACCCGCGAGATGTTGCTCGCGCCGGAGGTGAAAGTCACCTCAACCGGAGGACCATAGGCCACCGCGGTCTGGGTGGCTGTGCCCAGGAGGACATCCGCCCCGTTGTAGGCGGACAAGGTGTAGACGTCGCTGGCCCCGGTGAAGGTCAGGGTCACCCGGCGCGCCGGATTGCTGAAGCGGATGCCTACCGGTCCAAAGTTGCAGCGGATCACGTCGGACGGGTCGGAGGTGGTCAAAAAGTTGCCGGTGACGCCAAAGGTGTTGCGGCGGATGGATGGCACGGTGGCGATGCCGCCGCAGGAAGAGCTGGAGGCATCGGCGCCCTGCAAACGAATGCCCCAGTCGAGAAACTCGTCGCCGGTGAGTACCATCTCGGAGCCGATGGGGGTGCCGTCGGGAAAAGTGTCGAAGCGGATGGTCAGGCTGCGGGGATTGACAGTGATGGTCCAGCCCCGCGTGTTGTTGGTTTCGTCGGTTTCCAGGACTTCGTCGCGGCTGTCGGCCTCGACCTCAACGTAGTAATCGCCCGGGTCGGTGTAGGTAAGATATACGGTCTTGGTGCACGCTGCGTAGCTTGCATCAGCGGGGCAGACTTCTTCCTGCCAGGGGAAGCTGGGACCCTGACGCCAACGGAAATGGGAAGCCGGAAAGAACGGCCCTTCAGCCGGATAGATGTCGGTGGCGATCATGACGGATAGTTCGATGATCTCGTCCACGACCAAGTTGGGCGAGAAATCCATGCGCCGCACGTAAAGATCGTATTGAGGTGTGATCTCGGTGGCGGTGGGCGTTGGTGTGGATGTGGCGGTTGGGGTAAAAGTCGGTGTTGGCGTAGATGTGGGGGTCGGGGAGGGCGTCCAAGTGGGGATGGCAGAGGGCGGAGGCAAGGTGGGCGCCACGGTGGGCGCGATAGTGTCGGATGGCTGGGGGGTGGGGGAGGGAGTAGGGCTGGGCGTGGGCGTTGCCGTCGGGGTGAGCAGACTCAGGGCATCGACGACCTCGATCAGGACAGCCGCCGGCGGGCTGGCGTTGCCGCGCTCGGTATAGGCGATGGCGGAGATGGTGTGTGGGCCGGTCTGGCCAAAGGTCCAAGGTTGGCTAACGGTCAGGAGATTGGTGCCGTCCGGGTCGGCGCTGTTGGCCACACCGACCAAGAAATCGTTGACCAGAATCTCGAGGCGCACGATGTCGTTGGCGTCGGCGGCGGTGGCCTGCAACGAGATCTCCTGTCCCATGGCCACTTGGGCGCCTTGTTGGGGCGACAGGATGGTGACCTGCGGCTCATCCCGCTGCAGGTAGGGGATGATGAGCAGGGCGGCCAGCAGCAAGCACAGCAGCGCTACCGCAGCGGCCAGCACGCCAAGCACGATGGGGATGAGCCGGCGTGAACCGTTGGTAGGGGCGTCGTCTGGGTACGTAGGCGGCGGCACTGGCATTTGCGCGGTGGCGTCGGCGGCAGCTGTGAGGTGCACGTCAAAGACGGTGTTGCCAATGCGCAGTACGTAGCCATGGCGCAGCACGTGGGTGCCAGAGACGCGACGTTCGTTGACAAAGGTGCCGTTGGCGCTGCCCATGTCCTGGACAACGTACCCATCAATCTGCCAGAATATGGTCGCGTGGTGGCGTGATACCTGGGGATCGGCCAAGACGATGGAACTGCCGGGATCGCGGCCAATGGTCACCGGGGCTTTGGAGAGGGTAAAAACCTGGCCTGTGTGCCGGGCAATCAAAGCCGGTCCAGACGATGCTTCGTGGCTCATGGCTCCTTTCAGCCTCCTTCTCTATGCCTGGGGACGGTGTGCAGACGGTTCCCCGTTGTCTAGACCCCTTGCGTGTCCTCTTGGGGAACTGGAACTCGCCCCGAATGTTTATGCCCGAAGTATAGCACAGGGCCCAGCCAGGGGCAAGTTGGGTGGGAAGGCGATGGAGGGTGCCTTATGGTGGGAAGAACCAACGCACAGGGCTGGGGTTCCCCCAACCCCAGCCCTGTGCTGTACAGCTGTATGGCTCGCGATGCCCAACGCCCTCGATTCGGGGGTTCCCCACCCCGACTGTGAGCGCCGGGTGCGCATCGCGCTTGATTGTTGTTATGCCCTTAGCGCCGTCTTGGTCTGGGCAAAACGCATCAGGTTTTCCTGGCGGACCAGACCGAGGAAGCGGCTGCCATCGACAACGGGCAACAGGGCTTGCCCCTCGCTCATCATCCGTTCCAGCACCCGGTAGGCGTTCTCGGTGGCCTGCACCGGCTTGAGGTTGTTCAGCGGCGTCATAATCTGGCGCATCGGCGTCCAGCCCCACTGGTTGCGCGGCACGCGCTTGATCTGGCCCAGCGTAGCCACGCCTTGGGCTTCGGTTCCGTCGGTGACCAGGAAGCAACTTTCGCCTTGGGGCAGCACATAGTCGCGCACGACCCAGTCGAGCGGCATGTTGCTATCGACCGATTGGCAGCCGGACGAGGCAAAGTCCGCGGCGGTGTAGCCCTCGAGCGCCTGGCGGATCCATGCCTGCTGGGCGCTCTGACTGGCCGCGTTGTCGAGGAACCAGCCAATGAAGGCCAACCACAAGCCATTGCCCCAATTGCCGGTGAGGATCATGATCCCGCCGCCGACAATCATCAGGATGGCGATGCCCCGGCCGGTGGTCGCCGCCCAGCGGGTGGCCTTGTTCATATTGCCAGACCAAGCCCAGATGGCTGAGCGGAAGACCCGGCCGCCGTCCAGTGGAAAGCCAGGGATCAGGTTGAAGAGGGCGAGGAACAAGTTGATGGTACCCAGGTAGAAGCCCAATGCCTCAAGGGCTTCCAGGTTCAGCAGGGTGCCGCCCAACCACAGGACGCCGAAAAAGAAAGCAAGCAACAAGCTGGCCACCGGACCGGCAATGGCGATCAAGAACTCGGCCAACGGTCGCTCAGGCTCACGGCCAATGCTGGCCACGCCGCCAAAGATGAACAAGGTAATGCTCTTGACCGGGATGCCCCAGGCCAGAGCAACTATGCTGTGGGCCAGCTCGTGCAAAAGCACAGACACGAAGAATAGCACGCTGGTCAGCAGGCCCACGCTGATGTAGCCCACCGTACTCCAATCGCCGTAGCGGCTGGGGAAATACCCGGTCGCAAGTGACAGAGTCACAAGCGCAAAGACGATGAACCATGTATAGTTGATCCCAATCGGGATGCCAAAGATTTTACCTAACTTCAAGGAGCTTTTCACCCCTCAACCTCCTTCCTATCCATTGTTAGTATAGCACAGAAATGTTAGAGGAGTATTATCGCTACGTTAAAGTTTCGTAAGAAAATAGATCTTTGGTCCATTGTGACCGGTGGCCCCGGATGTAGAGACAGATGGGCGGCTACCAATTGCATCATATCTTGATCCGGGAGGGTGTGGTCAGCGGGGTCCTCCCAGCGGCACTTTGGCGGCAGTCTATCGACCCCCCGGCGGGAAGCGATCACCTACGATGCTTTATATGTGTCATCTGTTATGCCGCTTGCCCTACAAGTGTCATAGCCGTGTTACCGTCGTCGTTCACAGACTCTTCGTATACGTGTAAGGGAAGGTCAAGGTCATCGATGAATGCTGGCAGCCCGCCGCTCGCAATCCACTGCTTGTAATGCTCAAAGTGCCCCGCCAATTGCTCGCCAAAGAGGATGTACCCCTTAGCCAGCCAACCTTTGGGAAATGGGTATGGGCCGCCTCCATCATCGAATGAGTCACTCTCTTGTCATATAAGCTTTACGACACCGATTGGCCCGTATTTGGCTAGCGTGTGAGTTTCGTTGGCGCACGTTGCCATTGTTTGGAAGGCTTTGGCATCGGTTGGGCATAGGCGACTGAGTGGGAAATGCAGGCTCTGCCCCAATTCTGATGAGATTCGAGAGAGGTGGTCTCAGTAAGAGGTTTGTGGGGAATCAGGTCGGCAGGGCTGCTGCGAAGTCACTTGACAGATTCCTGACCTGGGATACAAGAGCTCGATTCCGTCTTTGCGAGCCGCCGATGGCGGTGAAGCAAACCCCAACATGGCAAGGGGAGATTGCTTCAATCGCTCCGCTCTTTCGCAATGACGACTTTGCAACAGTCGTATCAGTTCGGTGATTGTGTTGACGGGGATTATTGATCTATGGTATAGTATAGATGTGCTGGCAGATACACGACGGATCGGGCTGTTGGCGGTGGAAGGCGAGGCACAGCCCTTGCTGGCGATATTCCAGGGCGCGGCCCGCGATCGCCAGGGCGAGGTCGTGCTGCACGTGACGGACACGGGCAACCGGCGTCTGATCCTGGCCGAGGTCCTGCAGGGGCCGGTGCACGCGGCGCTGGGCGCCCAGGCATTGATCGCACGCCACGGGGCACGCTGTCTGATCTGCTTTGGCTCGGCGGGCGCGCTGGACCCTAGCTTGGCACAGGGCGAGGTGATTATCGGCCAGCGGGCCGTGGCCCACG
>JASFOV010000236.1:0-7085 GCA_050116355.1 Anaerolineae bacterium | reverse complement strand
TATCAAGAGTACCCCGATTCTGCAAGCCTGTATCAAGCCATTGTCGACATCGGCGGCACTCCGGAGCGCAAGGCTCAATGGGGCAAGCTCATCGATCCCACACTGATCAACTATGTGGAGCCGCATCTGGTGCAGCCGACTTTCCTCTATGACTACCCGTTGGAGGTATCGCCGCTGGCCAAGCGGAAACCGGACGATCCGCAGACAGTGGAGCGGTTTGAATTCTTTATCGGTGGCTTTGAATTGGGCAATGCCTTTAGCGAGATCAACGATCCGCTGGACCAGCGAGAACGATTCCAAGCTACCAGCGAGGCACTGGCTGCGGGGGATGAAGAGGCCCACCCGCTGGACGAAGACTATATTCAGGCGCTCAGCTATGGCATGCCGCCCACTGGAGGCTTTGGCATGGGGATCGACCGCCTGACAATGCTTCTTACGGGACAAGATACCTTGCGCGAAGTCATCCTCTTCCCCCATCTGCGATCCAAAGAGTAGATGGCCCGGGGGTACTCCTCTGCACAACAAAAGCGGGACAGGCCTGGACCTGTCCCGCTTTGCAGTTCTTGAAACAGCTACGGTTCCTGGGAGGACTTGGGCACCTGAAACCGGTAGCCAACGCCTCGCACCGTACGCAGCAGGCGAGGCCGGCTGGGGTCCTCTTCGATCTTGATGCGCAGCCAGCGGACATGGACACTGAGGGTACGGGTATCGCCCATGTAGTCGGTCTCCCAGACCTTCTTCATGATCTCCTGCCGGCTCAGCACCTTGCCCTGGTTCTTCATGAACAGCAGGAGAAGTGCTGCTTCCTTGGGTCGCAAGTACAGGATTTTGGATCCATTGCGCAGGGTGCGGGTATCGGGATCGAAGGCCAGTGAACCGGTCCGGATCTCCCGGCTGCTCAGTGTCTTGCCGATCTTCCGGACGCGGTAGAGCAGTTTGCGTGAGGTGAACGGTGGTGTCATAAACGCCTCAGCTGTGCTGCCCGCGCTGGCGTGTCCCTTGGCCAGAAGGAGGATAGTGGGTACCCCGTCCAGCCGGGAACGAACCGCGTCGCTGACACGATACCCCTTGGCGCCGAAGGATGCCACATCCATGATCAAAATGTCGGGGCAGTAGGTCCGGGTGCGACTCACTGCCTGTCGCTGGGTGGTTGCGACAGAGATCTGGTGTCCTTTTCGCTCCAAGCTGGGAACCAGCAGGTCAGCGGTGGTCACGTCCTTCTCAACAAATAGAATCCTGAGCCTCATGAACCCATATTTCCCTAGTATCTCCGCCAGGCTGGGCCAATTCGCGTTCAAGCATACCCGCGTGCAGCGCTTTGCGAACTGTGGCATCGTGATGCAACAGCAAGGCAATTGAAAGCGTTCGAGGGTATGCAGACACTTGGCACCAACTCCTACTCAACAGTACTTTGCGATGGCGCAGTGGATGTGAAATCGGGGCGCAGCGCCCATTGCCCGAAATAGCCAGTCCCACTCTTGGCTGGCGAGCAATTCTATTATACCCGATTTCGGATAATTGTGCAACCGATCTTTGCAAGTTTTCTATGTCTCGAATTACACCATCTGGGATGCTGCGTGACAGTAGGTGGCCTCAGCAACACGGCCGGTGGAACAGCCAGGCCAGCATCCGTCTACTGAGGCCAAAGTTCAGTTCAGGTCGTCGTAGGGGTAGGCTGCCACCGCTTCGGCCGCGGCCCGGATGGCGGGATCAGAGGCATAGACCCCACGCCGCTCGGGGGGCAGGAGGGCAGCGATGTGCTGCATGATCTCGTGGCCAATTTTCTCCAACTGCTGACGGCGAGTGTGCCCCCGGCCCTTGGTCTGGAAGGGGCCAAAGGGTGGGCCAATGCGAATCGTCACAGTGGCCCGCTTTCCTCGCTCCAGGGTTGGGAATAGCTCGGTCACTCCGTCCAAGCCGATGGGAAGAAGGCGGCTCCCCGTCTCTGCAGCCAGATAGGCCGTTCCTGGGCGCGCCGGGCGCAGTACCGGTGCCCAAGAGCCACCTTCGGGAAAGATGGCGAGCACGCCGTTCTGCGCCAGCACAGCCTTGGCGGCTCGCAAAGCCGTGCGCGAAGCGGAGCCACGCCGGACGGCATAGTAGCCCCACAACTTTGGGATCCAGACCAGCCCAGGTGGGGCATCCACCAGTTGTGTGCCGCCCAGGAAATCGAGGGGCCAGGGGATGGCGCGGATGATGGCCGCAGTGTCGGCGAAGTGGAAATGATTGGCCACTACGATGAGCGGCCCTGAGGATGGCAGGTTCTCTTCACCACTGATCTGCAGCTTTGTGAGCAAGCAGAACCCGAGGTGCGTCAGCCGCTGCATCAGGTAGCGGATCACGCGTCGGCGCGGGTAGGGAAACTGGGAGCGAAATCTGTTTTGTTGGTGTGTCATTGGCGTGTCAGGCCGGCCCAGCGGCCCCCCGCTTCGCCGTGGGCTAGTGCGATGGGGAGGGTGTGGCTGTGGCCATGGCCATGGTGAGTGGTTGTACTCTGGTGGGTAAGGGCCAACGAGGTGATGTGGATCATGGTCTATGGCTCCAGTGTTACCTGGGCGTGCAGCGCAGCGCCCAGCGCGCCTACAATCTGCGGTTCATCCGGAACAGTCAAGGGGACGTCCAGCGAGTTGGCAAAGAGCTCCTGCAAGCAGCGATTGTTGGCAACACCCCCAGCGAATACGAATCGCTCAACGACGCCTACCCGCCGGACCATGCCGCTCACCCGGTCGACGATGGCTTGGTGCAAGCCCAGGGCGACCCGGTGGCTGTCTTCACCCCGAGCGATCAGCGAAACTACCTCCGATTCGGCAAAAACGGTGCACATGCTCGATACACGGACGGCGCCCCGGTTGGTGGCTAGGGCATGCGGTCCAAACTCTTCAACGTCCATGCCCAGTGTGCGGGCCATATTCTCCAGAAACCGGCCGGTACCGGCCGCGCAGCGATCGTTCATCTCGAAGCGCAACACCCGCCCGCCAGGTCCAATTCGGATGACTTTGCTATCCTGCCCGCCGATGTCCAGGACCGTGCCAGCATCGGGGTACAGATGAAAAGCGCCCAGGCCGTAGGCTTTGATCTCGGAGATGACCTGATCGGCTAGGGTATGCTCAGCCGCCAGATGGCGGCCATAGCCGGTGGCTACCAACCGGTCGTACCGCTCACCAGCGATGGTGCTCTGGGCGTTCCCCAGAGGGTTGGAGCCCGTGTCCACGATCTTGGCGCGGATTATCTGTGCGCCATCCCATTCAACGAGGGCGATCGTCCGGGATCCGATGTCCAAGCCTGCCACGTGCATGCGGACTAGCCCTCTTGTTCGACCACGAGATAGATGCCCAATTGGGGGAATACAAGGCGATAGGCCTGCCCCCGGAACAGGATCGTGCTCTCGCCTTGCCGGATATGGGTGACCTGATCAGCGGGGCCATGCACTTCCACATAACCATCCAGGATCCAGATGAGCCGGTCGCGATCTAGCGCTTCGGGGGCCTTGCTGAGCGCACCAAACCCGGCAGCAATGCGCGCCCGGCAGTTGCCGGCCCGGCCCAAATCCTGGCACACATCCGCCGAGCCACGGGTCAGGACCTGAGTCGCGGCTAACTTGCGCACTGCCTTTTTGAGCCGTTCAACGTCGGTAATCTTCTGTTGCACCTTGCCTCCTGCACCCGCGGGTCATCGAAGGCCCTGCGACAACTGCATCTCAAGTCTACTTGCATTATACTGCAAAAGCTGTCTGCCAACAAGGTGTGGGAATGTCAGGGAAGACCAGGGCCGTGGCACGATATCTTTTGCGCACGGTCGCGCGCGTGGTGTCGTCATCTACCATGGTACCAGCAGGGCCAATTGTCTTCCCTGGGGTGGGTTGCTGTGTGGTCTCACAGCGACAGGATTTGTCCTTCTCTCCTAGATAACGTATACTTGTATAACACATGTTTATATGCTAGATATAGCTCTGGCATTATCGGTGCAGGAGGAGAGCCTCAGGATGAACCTTGACTATTTGCACACACTGGTCAGTATTGTGGAACATGGCAGCCTGTCCGCAGCTGCACGGGCCAAGCGGATCAGCCAGCCGGCGGTCACCAAGCAAGTGCAGCGTATCGAGGCCGAGGTGGGGCTGGCTCTGCTGGTGCGAGGACCAAAGCGCCAAGTAGAGCTAACACCGGCGGGTGTAGAGGTCTTGGCCTTTGCCCGTGAGACGCTGGCACGCTATGAAGACCTGGAGCGCGAACTGGCGGAACTCAAGACGGTCGAAAAAGGCACCCTTGCCCTGGCCGCCAGCACCATTCCTGGAGAATATGTTCTTCCCCAATTGCTGGCCGGGTACCGGCGCCAGTACCCGCAGGTGGAGGTGCAGATGAGCATCTCGGACACAGCCGATGTGGCGGCTCGCGTTCTGGAGGGAAAGGTTGATCTTGGGGTCATAGGTTCCGCAATCCGCAGACCGGGCCTGCGCCTCAAGCGCTTGGTCGGTGACGAAATCGTGCTCGCCCTGCCGGCGGACCATCCCTGGGCCGGCCGGGAGCAGGTGGCGGTCGAAGAGTTGCGCGGCCATCCGATGATCCTTCGCGAAGAGGGATCCGGCACGAGGCGAAGCGTAGAAGCCGCAGTGCTCGACGCTGGCCAAACATTGCCCGTGGAGGATGTGGCGTTCACCCTGGGCAGTACCCAGGCCATCCTGCAGGCCGTGGCCCAGGGGCTGGGCATAGGTTTTGTCTCTGCCCGAGCTGCAACTCAAGCGCGGACAAGCGGCCAGGTCACTTGGGTCCGTTTGGAGGATGTCGATCTGTGCCGCGATCTCTTTTTGATCTATGCGCCGGAGCGTGTTGGTGATCCATTGGTCGCGCGCTTTCTGCAGTTTGCGCAGTCCCATGCCGGTCAATAGCCGTTGATGTGCTGGGATGACGAAACAAATGCGTCCCAGAGAACATGCGGTTTCCTGCGTTTCTTGCATGCTCTAGGGCTTTGTGCTACAATAATGCTAGGAGTAGGTGGCTTTGTGTCGTCTCAGGAAAAGGCTAGGTCGTCGACACCTGTGCTGGGATTCCACTCCCGGAAACGTCAGCGGTTGGGTGACAAGATCTGTCCTTTTTTGAGGGGATCGAGGCCGAGTGTGGCACGATGGAGGGAAATGGAGGATGGCTGACGATTGGACCCTCGTAGAGTACCGGCCCGGACGTTATGCCAAGGTGACGCCCGAGGGTGAGTTCCTGGGCATGGCCAGCACGGCCGAAACGCAAGCCTGGTTCGCTGCGCAACGAAAACGGGTGATCCCTCGTTCCGTGCCCGATTTTCTGGTGAAGCGACACGGGGCACCGGTCCTGGAAGCCCCGTCGTCCCCGTCCCCTGAGATCAAGTCCGGCAGTGGGCCGCAGCCTACATCCGGTGAGGATGTGCCTGCCGAGGTTGAGTCGTCTGCGCCCGATGAGATCGATGGTGGGACTGTGCCCCCAACTGTCACCGAACCGGAGAAGGACGACCGGCATGAGCGTGACGTGGTCCACAAAGCCGCCGCGGCAGAGCGAGGTGTGGCTGTTGACCCCCAAGTCCAGGCGAGAGAAGCAGGCACCGCCTCAGACTTGGGGCCTGAGCCCGGGGAATCTGAGCTTGAGGAGCCAGAGCCTGCGCCGCAGGCGTCTGAAGCGAGCTCCCCTGAGCCAGAAGCGCAGATCATCGAGGCAGCAGCCGGTCGTGACGGTGTAGATCAATGGCTATGGGTGGATCCCCGGCAAGAGGGTAGCTACAATCCCGCCAGTTTTGATCTAGCTCTATTCCTTGAGCGAGCTGTAGCTCTGTTTGAGTCGAAGGCTTGGACCGGTGGTCGGAAGCCGCGGCGGCTGGCTGTGCACCCCAACCAAGTCACTGACAACCTGACACCGGTGGCGGAGAAACTCGGTCTGGAGATACTGAGTGATTCGCAGGTCAGTCCGGGAACCTACCGACTGGGACTGGCAGAGCCGGGGGCTGGAGAGTCGCCCTAGGCGCTCTGGGTCCACTCACCTCCTAACCGGTTGGTTCCACGTTTTCCGTGTCTACGATTCGCCCGTCCTCCAGATGATAGATCACATCCGAGAATAGGTCCACCGTCAGGTCGTGCGTGGCCATGAGTACAGTCGTGCCCTCTTGATCCACGATTTTTCGCAGCAGCTCCAGTATCTGTTGACCTGTCACCGAGTCGAGTTCGCCGGTTGGTTCATCGGCCAGGATCAGGGCTGGTTGTGTGGACAATGCCCGGGCAACGGCCAAACGCTGCTGCTGTCCGCCCGAGAGTTCGAAAGGACGGTGGTTGGCCCATTTCTGTAGCCCGACCAGAGTCAACACCTGCAATACCCTCTGGCGCCGCTCACGCCGTCTGATGCCTGCTAGCCGGAGCATAAGGTCCACGTTCTCTGCGGCCGAGTAGGAGGGCAGCAGCGCAAAGGATTGGAACACAAATCCGATGCGCTGTCGCCGGAGTTGCACTTGCTTCCGTTCCGGTAGCTGGCGCAAAGCCTGGCCTTCGAGCCAGACTTGGCCAGCAGTGGGGCGGTCCAGGCCGCCGATGCAGTTGAGCAGCGTCGTTTTGCCCGACCCGGAACGGCCGCGGAGCGCTACGAACTGGCCCGCTTCCACTTGCAAGTTCACGCCCTGTAGCGCGTGTACCTGTCGTGTTCCAACTCGATACACGCGCTCCAGCGCTTCCGTTCGGACGATGGGAGCAGTGGCCCGCTCCGCCCCGATTGATGGGTTCATTGCGGCATCTTTCGCTTAGCAGCGATCTGCTCTGGGCCTAGGATTGCTCCTGTGGCCTGGTGGATTTTGACATACATGCGCTTGGACTCGCCCAACCACTACTGGCCCGTGGCGAATAGAAAGCTGGGCAATGTCGGATCGGTTTCTTGGACGCAAGCCTGCCACGCTTCCTGACCAAAGTCGCCACCGGCGATAACGCAGGCCCGGTAGTCGTCCGCTAATTGCTGGGCGGCATCCAGTGCGTCCTCGACACTGGCTTCGCCTTCGATGATCTGGCCAAAGGCCTGGCCGTACCAGTAGATCGCTCCGCCCAGCCATTCCTCATCGGTAAAGATCTGGAAGGCTGAGGGCTCTTC
>JASFOV010000235.1:0-7086 GCA_050116355.1 Anaerolineae bacterium | reverse complement strand
CTCCGGCCCTCAAGCAGCTAGCGCCTATGCTAGTTCAGGCTGCAGCAGGCCATAGTTGCCATCTTTGCGACGATATATGACGTTCAACTGCCCCTCCTCGGCGTTGTAGAATATGAAGAAATCGTGGCCCAGGAGTTCCATCTGCTCGACAGCTTCTTCGGCGTGCATGGGCGTCATCGGAAAGTTCTTGACTCGGACGATAGTTGGCCCTTCCTCTTCATCTTCTTCGTCCTCTTCCAAGTCGATGGGCAGCGGTTCGATGGTGGGTGCCCCCGAACCGCGCCATCGATTCTGGCGCTTGCCTTTGTAGCGTGCAATCTGCCGGTACATCTTGTCGAGAACCATGTCGATGGAGTAGAAGATGTCATCAGACCGCTCCTCCGCACGGAGGATGGTACCATTGGAACGAACTGTGACTTGGCACACCTGCCGGTCACTAGCGGCTTTAGTCTCCTCCATAGATAGCTCGACCCAAGCCTCGCTAATAGTGGGCAAATAGCGGTCTAACTTGCCGATCTTCTTGTGTACATAATCATGCAGCCTGTCCGTCACTTCTACATTCTTGCCCTTGATGATCAGTTCCATTTTTCCACTCTCCTTACCGTAGATTATCCACGACTGGGCCTGAGATTGCCTTTGGCCCGTGCCAAGGTGTAGGCCCAGACAGTCTGTACTCCTCCTTCCCTCAGTGCATAGGCGGCCGCCTCCAACGTGGAGCCCGTCGTGCATACGTCATCGACCAGCATCACACATTGTCCCGATAACGTGCGACCCGTAGCCTGGAAAGCACCATGGACGTTCTTCTCTCTCTCCGCGAGGCTCAGGTCCACTTGGGGCGCGGTAGCCCGCGTCCGGCGCAGGGTGTTGTCGAAAACGGGTATGTCCAGTTGGAATCCGAGCTGGCGCGCGAGGACGGCGGCCTGATTGAACCCTCGCTGCCGTTGGCGATTGGTGTGCAGGGGCACCGGTACGATGACGTCAATCTCCAGGCCTGGCGGGCAGAGCACTTGCCAGCCCAATCCCATCATCTCGCCCAGGGGAACGGCCAAGGTTTGCACGTGCTGGTACTTGAATTGATGGATCGCTTTGCGCAGGGGACCATCATGCAAGCCAAAAGAACGAAGGCCAGCGAGGTGAGGTGCAGCCTTGGGGCAGTGGGGGCAATTCGACGTGCCAGCGGGGCTGAGATTGGCTGGGCTCAGTGGATAGCCGCAGCGCTGGCATATGGGTGGGCGCACGGCATCGATCTGGGCTTGGCATTCGCTACACAGCCAGGCGCCATACTGGTTGCAGACTACGCAGTGGGGTGGGAACAACAAATCAGCGATGGCATCCCCGAGCGCTGCGAGCCATCCACGGCTTGACCGGCTTGAGGCTTCCGCATACACGGGTGTTGTCACAATGTGCATACTCGGCAGCGCGTTGCATCTGCCAGCGCGCTGCTATCAGGCTATCCCGGCTACATAACGCTGAATACGGCCGAGTTCTTCAGGATGATGATTGCAGGTCCCAGGATCACGATCAAGATGGTAGGAAAGATCAGGAACGTCATTGGGATCAGCATCTTGATCGGGGCTTGGTGTGCCTTCTCTTCGGCCCGTTGGCGTCGCTTAATACGCATCTGTTCGGCCTGGATCCGCAGGATCTTGGCGATGCTGATGCCCAGTGTATCGGCCTGGATCAAGGCTGCCACAAAGCTGGTTACGTCTGGGACTTCCATACGGTCGGCCATGCTCCGGAGTGCATCCCTGCGCGATACGCCGACTTGCAGTTCGTTCAGCACTCGCTGGAAGCCCCGACTCAGTTCATTGTCCCATTTGCTCGCCACTCGTTGCATGGCGCCATCAAAGGGCAGGCCTGCTTCGACGCTGATGGTCAGTAGGTCCAGGGCATCAGGCAAGGTCTTGACAATTTCGTCCTGTCGGCTTCGGATCTTCCTTCCTAGCCAGACCACTGGCAAGAAAAACCCCAACACGCCCAAGGCCACGATGAACAGCAGGCGCTGCAAGATGTCGGCACCGGCCAGCATTGTCACAAAAAAGGTGAGGGCGGCCAGCAATAAGGCGGCCAGGCCCCGGACGCCCAAGAATTCAGTTGCGCTCCAGTTGTTGGGATTGCCCGCGAGATCTAGTTTGTGACGCGTGGCTTCTAGGGAACGCTGGGGCGTGAACCGGCTGACAAACTGAGAGCTGGCCTGGATAAATGGCAACAGAATGCGCTGGCTGAACGGCTGGGAGAGCTCTATCTCTTCCAGCGTCATAGGCCGGCCGCCGTATTCGACCAGTCGCGCCTGTACCTCGTCTGCGGGGCGCGGCGCTGCAATGCCAGCAATGATCAGCATGATGGCCATAAAGGTCGCTACGGCGATACCAATAATCAGTAGAGGTGGCATAGTCTCTCCCCGAGAGATAGGGTTCTATTCTGTAGCTTGCCTCGGTTCTTATACCTCGATGTCCACAATCTTGCGGATGGCCAAAAAGCCAAGGAACAGCATCAAGAATCCGATTCCAATCATGATCCAGCCACAGGGGTCGCTGAACATGCGGCTGATGTATGTTTTGTTGATCAGGTACAGCACCAAGGCCAAGAGCAGAGGCAGTCCCGTGAGAATGTAGCCGGAGATCATTTGTTGGGCGGTGAGGACCCGGATCTCTCCCTTGATCCGTACGCGTTCGCGGATCGTATGGCCAATGGTGTCCAGAATCTCGGCTAGGTTGCCGCCCACTCTGCCTTGAATGTTGACAGCTGTGATCATCAGGTCCAGATCGTCGCTGGGTACCCGCCGCAGCATATTGTTGAGCGCCTCTTCATAGTGCAGACCGAGACCAATCTCCTGTGTAACACGGTGAAATTCGGCAGCGATGGGATCAGGCAGCTGTTCGGCCACGGTCTTCATCGACTGCACAATGGTAAAGCCTGAGCGCAAGGAATTGGCCAGTAGGGTGATGGTGTCGCCCAGTTGGTCATTGAAGGCGTTGAGCCGCTGTCTCTTGCGGAAGTTCAAATAGATACGTGGGGCAAAGAATCCGAGGATAGCGAACAGCAGACCAAGAAATGCCGTACCAAAAAGGAGGCGCGCTCCAAGAAAGAAGGCGACCACACAGGCCAACGTCAGCAGCATGAACTCCGAGACGCGCAGTTTCACATCGGCCCGGGCCAGGTCGGTTCGCAGATTGGCGGCAAATCCACGGTCAGCAACGGCCTTCTCGAGACCGTCGATGGCCGATCCTCTCTGCCGGTCTTCTTCATCCGCCTCGGTCAAACGCCCACCGTATTGGCCCAGGCGCTCTTCGATGATGTCATCCCTCGATTTGCCGGCCTGGCTCAGTCCCCAAAAAAGCAGGATGATAGCCACAGCCGCAACGACGGACAGTATCAGTGGATTCATGAGAACGTCCAGCGACTCCATGCGTGTCGGTCTCCTTACAAGGCCATCAAGTCGGTGTCAGGTGGCGCGCCGAATCGCAGACTAGTTCTAGAAGCGCCGTCCAACGCCAAAGATCGTCGGGGGCAGGTGGATGTTGGCGGCCTCAATGAGTTCGATGAATTTGGGCCGGATGCCCGTTGGCCTGAGCCGTCCGATTACCTTGCCGGCCTCGATCCCCTGCTGTTCAAACTGGAAGACATCTTGCATGACGATGACATCGCCTTCCATGCCCTGAACCTCGGTAATCTTGGTGATTTTGCGCGAGCCATCTCGCATACGCTCCTGGTGTACCACCAGGTTCAGGGCGGACGCGATCTGTTCGCGGATGGCCCTCAGCGGCAGGTCCATGCCGGCCATCAGCACCATAGTTTCCAACCGGGCCAGTGTGTCGCGCGGGCTGTTCGAGTGGGCGGTTGTCATGCTGCCATCGTGGCCGGTGTTCATCGCCTGGAGCATGTCCAGTGCTTCGGAGCCACGGCACTCGCCGACGATCACCCGGTCGGGGCGCATCCGGAGGCTGTTGATGACCAGTGCCCGCATGGTGATCTCACCCTTGCCTTCCACGTTCGGCGGGCGGGTCTCTAGCGTTACGACGTGCTCCTGCTGAAGTTGGAGCTCAGCCGAGTTTTCGATGGTAATGATGCGTTCGTCGTTGGGAATATAGGCGGAGAGAACGTTAAGAAACGTCGTCTTCCCTGAGCCAGTGCCGCCGGAGATTACGATATTGAGCTTGGCCTGGACGCAGGCTTTCAAGAACTCGAGGGCCTCGGGCGTGATCGAGCCGAACTCTATCATCTTTTGGGCGGTGATAGGAATCTTGGCAAACTTGCGGATGGTCAGGACTGGGCCAATAAGCGAGAGCGGTGGGATGACGGCGTTAATACGCGAGCCGTCTGGAAGACGGGCGTCAACATACGGTTGGCCCTCATCTATGCGTCGGCCGAGGGGAGCCACAATGCGGTCGATAATGCGCAGCACATGGTCTTCATCTTCAAACTTGACATCGGTGTGTTCGATGCGGCCCGCCCGCTCGAGATAGACTGCGTCGGGACCGTTAACCATGATCTCTGTGAGAGTGTCATCCGCCAGCAGGGGCTCGATCGGGCCGTAGCCCAAAATCTCGGCCACGATCTGCTCCAATAGCCGTTGGCGATCAGCCCGGCCCAAGATCAAGTTTTCTTGTGTGAGCAAGGCGTCGTACATCTCTTCGATGGTCTTGCGCACCTCTTCCGTCTGCGTAACATCGATCTTGGGATCCAGCTCGGCGAGCAGCTTGCTGTGAATGCGGCTTTTCAGGTCCTGGAAGGTATCCCGTGGCTGCGCGGCAGGGGTACGGCGCATGCGCAGATCTTCGAGTCTGGTCGCCCGTTCTGACTGATCCCCGGCTCCATTGGAGGTTAGCTCCTGGCTTTTTTCGATCCTTCTCAAGAGTGACATTGTTCTACTCTACCTTCCCTGTTGAATGGGCCTCTGATTTCCAATATGCCTTTTCTCCCCATATTGTAATGCATCATGGGCAACCTGGCAAGTGTACGCACCTACGTGTGAGGGGTAGCCCATCTGGAATCGCTATCTTTTCAGCCGGCCAAACAGTCCTGTCCGTCTCTTGGGCTGCTCTATCGAAGGCCGCGCTTCTTCTTGAGGTTCCTCTGCAGGTTGCGGCTCAAGTGCCAGTACTTCCTGGCGGGCCAGCTCGAGAAATGCCTGGGACAGGGAGTGGTTGGGCTCGCTCATGATCAAAGGCAAGCCCTGATTTGTTGCCTGTCGGACGCTCTTGGGGTCATAGTCCAGCTCGACCAGAATATCATGCTGAATGTGGTTCTCCAGTCGCTCCGGGCGGATGTCATCGCGGGGCAGGACTTTGTTCAGGATCAGATCAACTTGGTCCAGTGGAAATTCCAGCGCCTCTGCGATTTCAAAGAACTGCTTGGTGCTTTTTATGGAGGGGATCTCCGGGTTCATCACCACCAAGATCCGGTCCGCAACATCCATTGCCGCCAGGACGATGTCGTCCAGGTAGCTCCAACTGTCGACTATGACATAGTCGAACTCCCCGAGCAGTTTGGTGAAGATGGCCTTGACGTCATCAGCGCCGATAGCCTCTGCCGCTTCGGGCACCGGCGGTGCAGCCAGAACCCGCACATCTGATGGGTGCGGCAGCAGAAGTGCCGTCAATAGGTCCACGTCGAGCTTACCCGACTTGGTAGCGTCAGCCATGGAATGATTGGCCTGTAGGTGAAGCATAGCGCTCAGGTCGCCGAACTGCAGGCTGGCGTCCACCAGGGCTACATTCTTTGAGGTTACTTGCCTGAGGGCGATGGCCAGATTCACGGCAATGGTGCTACAGCCGCTGCCCCCTTTGGGGCTGTAGAGCAGCAAGAGCTTACCCCCCGGTCGGGGCGTACGGTCGGGTCGTGTCGTCCCGGGCGCGGTTGGCCCGGCATCCGGTCGCATCACCGGGGCTGTCGTTCGGCGGCTGGATCCCATCTCGTACACGCGATGGATGCTACCACTGAGCTCGTCGCTGGTGAAAGGTTTGGTCAAAAAGTCCATTGCGCCGGCCAGCATCGATCGTCGTAGATAGTCGGCCTCGCTCTGCACCGACATCATAATGACCTGGCAGCTCGGTGCTACCTCTGCAATCTCTTGGCTGGCCGAGATACCGTCCATGTCGGGCATATTGATGTCCATCAGCGCGATATCTGGCTGCAGTTGTTTGGCCTGATCGATCGCTTCCCGACCATTGGCGGCCATCCCGACAATTTCGATGTCGGTTTCAAAGTACAGCAACTTGCGCAGGTTCTCGCGCGTCTCTGGAATATCGTCTACGATCAGGAGCTTGATTTTCTCGGCTGTCGCTTCTACCATCGTGGTTGTCTCACGCTTTCTATGTCTAGGATGTGCTGCTGGGGCAGCAGGCGTATGTCCAGATTCCTACCCTCGCCAGGCGGCGAGCAAGGGCCAGGTCAGATTCAGAGCGCATACAGAAGCTGCTCATTGCCCAGCAACACCCTATTCGTTCTCCTGGGGTTGGGGTTGGAGTGTGCGCATGTTTTCGATCGTGTACGGCTGTTTCCCGGGCAGGCTTACCCCAAACCGGGCCAAGACATAGTCCAGTGTCACTTGCTCTGTTACAAATGCTTGGTGATCATCCTGCGCCCGCACAGCCAGATCGATGCTAGCGCCGTACTCGCGCGCCAATTTCAGAACCAGCGCATCCTGGGGTGTGACCATCAAGGTCACATACTCGGGCACCTTGGGCTGCGGCGCTTCCCCCTCTTCCTCTTGACGTTGCTGCTCTTCAGTAGAGACTGGCTGTTCCAGCCAGCGTCCCACCCCTAGGATCGCTGCGTCCTGTACGGTGAGTTGGGAGACCAGCCGGGGTATCTGTGCAGCGGCTTCAAATACCGTGCCACCCTCCTCACCGGTCACCACCCCCGGGCACTCGATCGGACACAGTGGCTCCTGGATCTGCGTTTCCTGATCTATGTCTACAAAGGAGAAGGTGATCAACAAGTCCACATAGTCACCGGGCTTTACGCCATACGATACGCTGGACAGTTCGTCGATGGGGAAAGCGACGGCGATCTTACCAACCTCAACCAGTTTGCCTAATTCACCTTCCATCATGGCTTCCTGTGGACTCAGCATCATATCCG